>JAYELQ010000024.1:3102-3654 GCA_034717655.1 Campylobacterota bacterium | reverse complement strand
TTTATTATTTGGTTTTATTTTTATAGGCTGTGATAGTAAAAAAGATGATATAGATATAGGTTTTGTAGCTGGTCTTAGTGGCAAATATTCTATTTTGGGTAATGATGTAAGAGATGGATTTTTCTTAGCTTTTGATGAGATAGATTATAAAATAGGTGAACAAAAAATTAATATTATTGAAAAAGATGATAAGCAAGATGTTAATGAAAATAAAAAAGTTATAAATGAGCTTTTAGAAAAAGATATTAAATTAATAGTTGGGAATAGTACTAGTTCGATGACTCTTAGTAGTTTAAATATTATCAAAAATTATCCTGAAACTTTTTTATTTTCAGCTACAGCTAGTAGTGGGGAGTTTTCAAAAAAAGATGACCAACTAATAAGAGTACAAGTTGAACAATCTAATAAAATGTATATAGATATAATAAAATATCTTATAAAGAAAAATAAAAAAAATATTGTTATGATATATGATTCTAGGAATAGCTCTTATGTAAGTGGTTATAACAATATTTTTCAAAAACTATTTATAGAAAATGGTGGAGATAAATT
>JAYELQ010000024.1:0-3092 GCA_034717655.1 Campylobacterota bacterium | reverse complement strand
TTTATTGATAAAATAGATATAAATGAAGATTATAAAGGTATAATTAATAGATTAAATAAAAATAGTTATGATGCTATTTTAGTAGTTGCAAATTCATTAGATAGTGCAAAAATTATTCAATATATAAAATTAAATAATATCTCAAAAACTATATTCTCTTCTGGTTGGGCAAAAACAAATACTTTTATAAAATATGGTGGTAAAGCAGTTGAGAATGTATTATTTTCAACTGGATATAATGAGCAGTTTAAAGGTAAAGATTTTTTGGAATTTCAAAATAAATTTAAATTAAAATATAATAGAGATATCTCAGAAGCATCATCTCAAGGGTATGAGGTAGCAAAAATAATAATAGAAAATTTAAAGATATCTACAGATATGAAAACATTAAAAAATAGAATTTTAAAACAATCAATATATAAAGGGTTACAACATAATATTATATTAGATAAGTTTGGAGATGCTAGTAAAAAGTATTTTATAATGGAAGTAAAAGATGCAAAATATATTCAAATTAAATAGTCTTAAAAATAAAGTTATATTATATTTTATTTTAGTTGTTTTTATACCATTAGTTATATCTACAGCTTTTATACTTTTTGAATTTTATTACTCTAAATTAAATTATGTATTAGATAAACATAAAATTGTATTGGCACAAACTAATAAAAAAACAGATGAAATAATAGATAATGTTGAAAATATAGCACAATATGTAAAAAAGCATTATAGTAGTTCTGATATTAGTTTTTTAGAGCAGATAATTGAACTAGAACCGATTGTATCTAGTATATTAATTTTAAATAATGAGGGTACTTTACTTGATTTTAGGTCATCTTCAAAATTAAATATTTTTAAAGGGTATGATTATTCAAATTTTGAATTATATAAGTATGTTATAAAAAATGAACAGCCTTATTGGTCAAATACATATATAAGGGGTAATGATTATCGTATTACTATATCTTATAGTATTAGATTATCAAAAAATCATATAGCAATATTTGAGATAGATTTAAAACAGATAAATATCTTAATGGAGGAGTTTAAAAATAAAGATAATAGTCATATGGTTAGAATGATAGATAATAAATTTAATTTTATTGTAAATCCAGATTTTTATAATTATGTATCTCAAAGAAAAAGTATATTAAATTCAAGTATGTACAATAAATATATTAAAAATAATTTATATATGAATAAACAAATTAATTTTATAGGTCACCATAAAAAGTTTGATAATATTGGGGTTTATAATAACCATAATAGATTAAAATGGATAGTTATAGTAAGAGAATCTAAAACAGATATTTTTGAAAGTTTTTATAATATTTTATATATTATCTTATTTTCTATTTTATTAATCACTATAATATCTATATTTATAGCTATTAAATTATCTTCTTCTATTATAAATCCTTTAAAGAGATTTACTACTAAAATAGAGAAAATCGCAAAATGTAGCTATTTAGATAAAAAATGTATTGAGAATAATCAATATGGAGAGATACAAAAACTTCAAAATAGTTTTATGTTAATGCAAAAAGAGATAGAGAATAGAGAAAATAAATTGTTGATATTTAATAATAGATTAGAAAAAGAAGTTGAGATAAAAACTCAAGAGTTAGTAGATATAAATAACTCTTTAGAGTTAAGAGTATCAAAAGAGGTTGAGAAAAATTTACAAAATGAAAAACAGATAATGGAGAGTGTTAAAATGGCTCAAATGGGGGAGATGATAGGAAATATTGCTCACCAATGGAGACAACCTTTGTCTGTAATATCGACATCAGCTTCTGGTATAAAAGTGAAATATGAATTTGGATTATTAGAAGATAAAGATTTACCTGAATCTATGGATAGTATTGTAAAGAGTACAAAATTTTTATCAAAAACAATAGATACTTTTAGAGATTATTTAAAAGAGAAAAAAGAGATAAAAAATATATTAGTACAAGATAGAATAAAAGCAACTATAAATATAGTAAAAGCTTCTTTAAAAAGTTATGATATAGATATCAAAGAGAACCTTGATAGTATAGAAGATGTTTATATCACTATGTCAACAGGTGAGTTAGACCAAGTTATTATAAATATAATAAATAATGCAAAAGATGTTTTAGTTGAAAGGGATATAGAAGATAGAAAAATAAAATTAGAGATATCTAAAAATGAAAACTATTTTATTATCTCTATAGAAGATAATGGAGGTGGAGTACCTAATGATATAAAAGATAAAATATTTGAACCATATTTCACAACAAAACACCAAAGTCAAGGTACTGGATTAGGACTTAATATGAGTTATAAAATTATTACAAAAAGTTTAAAGGGTAAACTATATGTAATAAATAGTGATATTGGGGCAAAGTTTTTTATTGAGATACCATTAGATTTAAATAAAGAGAAAATAGAAAATTAAAAAAATAGATATGGATAGAAAAGAACACAATACAGAGTTTTATAAAAAGTCAATTAGGGAGTTTGGTATATCAGCTCAAGGTGTGCATTGGAATAGTTTATATACACAATATAAAAGATTTGAAGTTATTACAAAGTTAATAAGAAAAGTTATATCAAAATCAACTATAGTAGATGTTGGTTGTGGATTTGCAGAGTATTATAATTATCTTATTATTAATAATAGAGTACCTAAAAATTATATAGGCTATGATTGTGAAATAGATATGGTAAATATCTCTAAAAAAAGATTTATAGAGCAAGAGTTTTATCTAATTGATATATTAAAAGATAGATTAAATATAGCAGATTATTATATCTGTAGTGGGGCTATGAATTTATTAAAAAAAGATGATATAGATATATTTATAAAAAAGTGTTTTGAAGTTTCTAAAAAAGGTTTTATTTTTAACTATTTAAAAGATATAACTTTTGAAAATATATCTCAAAGTGAGATACTATATATATGTAAAAAATATACTAATGAGATAGTTATAAAAGATAACTATTTAGATAATAATATAATAACCGATAAGCTTATCAATAAAATCAATGAGCTATGAATATGTTTATTAAATCTTTCTCTTGATTTTTTAACCTCTTTTTTTAGTGGTTGCAACGGTTTTTGAATC
>JAYELQ010000023.1:15431-16942 GCA_034717655.1 Campylobacterota bacterium | reverse complement strand
AATGCAGCTAACTCTTTTACTTCATCTCTAGTCATTGGTCCTGTAGTATCTTGAGATCCAACAGTTGTAGCTATTGGCTCACAGTACATACCAGGCTTAACACCCTCAACACCACAAGCTTTACCTAACATTTTTTGAGATAAAGTATATCCAGAACCATCATCTTCAGGCTGAGCAGGAACGATAAAAATATCTCCAGCATCCATACCTAAAGCTTCTCTAGCTTTTGCAGTAAGACCTTTACCAATAATTAAAGGAATTCTTCCCCCTGCTCTCATCTCATCTGGTAATGTATTTGGAGAAAGTGTAAATTCAGAAACAACTGAACCATTTTTCTCAATAACACCATCAAAAGGTTTAACAGTAATAACATCACCAGTTTCAAGCTCACCTACTGGTGCTTGAATTGGTAAACATCCTGAATCTTCTGCTGTGTTAAAGAAAATTGGAGCAATAATATCACCAATTACAATACCACCAGTTCTTTTACCTGGAATACCATCAATATCAACACCCATGTGCCATTGCACAGAGTTGATTCCTGATTTTCTTGACGAACCAGTTCCTACAACATCACCAACATATGCTAAAGGGTTACCTTTTGCTTTAAGCTCTTCCATTGTTGGCAACGGATTTTCCATTCTGTTTACTAAGAATGAGTTAGCATGTAAAGGGATATCTGCTCTTGTAAATGCTTCAGAAGCTGGAGAAAGATCATCAGTATTTGTTTCTCCTGGGATTTTATACACAGTTACAGTTGACTCTGCAGCTATTGGTGCTTTGTTTGTAAACCATTCAGCATTTGCCCAAGATTCTACAACTGATTTAGCTTGTGCATTACCACCGTCCATTAATGCTTTTACATCATTGAATGAATCATATACAAGTAAAGTATTTTTTAATTGCTCTGCTGCAACTTCTGCTATTGCTTCAATTTTAAGTGCTTCAACTAATGGAGTAACATTAAACCCACCAAGCATTTTACCTAAAATAACACATGCCTTAGAAGCATCAATTGCATCACAAGAGATATTTCCTTGAACTACATCATTTAAAAATGCCGCTTTTACATATGCTGCATCATCAACACCTGCTGGAATTTTGTTTTCAAACATATCCATAACATAATCTGTATCCACAATAGGAGATGCTTTTAATAATTCTACTAAATCAGCAACTTGCTCTGCTGTTAAAGCTAATGGTGGAACACCAAGCTTTGCTCTTTCTTCTGTGTGTGCTTTATAATTTGCAACTAAACTCATTAATAAGTCCTTTTGTTAAATTTATTTTTTTAATAATGCATAATAACGAATAATTACTAAATTAAAATATAAAGTGTGTAATTATTACCCTTTTATTATTTATTTATATAAAAATATGATACAAAAAGAAACAGTTATAATACTGATAGTAAATAATGAAAGTAAAGATAAAATAGATATTGCTAGAAATCAAAGAGATATATATTATCAGGAGTATTTAAAAACAGAAAATACCTCTATAGATAATGT
>JAYELQ010000023.1:9373-15331 GCA_034717655.1 Campylobacterota bacterium | reverse complement strand
AATATAAATATACTTTATGCAGAGGATGATAAATCAGTAGTTTCGTTTATAAAAATTATATTAAAAAAAATAAACTTTATAAATATAACATTTGCAAATAACGGGAAAGAGGCATTAGAGCTTTATAAAAAAGATATTCAAAAGTATCAAATAGTTATAACAGATATGATTATGCCTATTATGGATGGTTTTGAACTTATTAAGAATATTAAAAATATAAATAAAAATCAAATTATCATTATGGCAACAGCTATGACAAACAAAGAAGACCTTATAAAAGCTATAGAATTAAGAGTAGATTTTTTTATTGAGAAACCTATTAAACCAAAAAAATTTGAAACTCTTTTAAAAGAAGCTGTAAACTTAGTTAAAAAAGAGGAAGATAATAACTTCTCAAAACTACTTCTTAATCAATATAAAGAAACTATAGATGATAGTGCCATTGTTTCAAAAGCTGATAAAAATGGAAAAATTACATTTGTAAATGATAAATTTTGTGAGATTTCTGGATATACAAAAGATGAATTAATTGGTAAACCTCATAATATAGTTAGGCATCCAGATATAGCTAGTAGTATATTTGAACATATGTGGTATACTATAAAAGAGTTAAAAGAGACTTGGCTTGGTGAAGTTAAAAATAAGAAAAAAGATGGAACTTCCTATTGGGTAAAAGCAACTATAAAGCCTATAGTTGATATGAATGGGAATATTGTTGAATATATAGCAATTAGAATAGATATAACTCAACAACAAAAAATTAAAGAATATTTTGAAAATCAACTACAAATATCTACAAAACAGTTTGATAATGCACTTAATTTATCAAAACAATATGAAATTTGTATGGATAAAACAAATTCTATAATAAGAACTGATACAAATGGTATTATAACTTATGTAAATGATAAATTTTGTAATATTAGTGGATACACTAGCAAAGAGCTAATAGGAATTACCTGTTCTAAAATAAGAGATAAATCTCATATAAAAGATGATGATTGTAATAATTTAGCAAAAAGATTAAAAAATAAAGAGATAGTTTCTATATTATTTAAAAATATATCTAAAAAAGGTGAATTTTTTTATATGGACACTATAGTATATCCTATAAAAGATATAGAAAATAATATAATTGAACATCTTCATCTTATGCATAATATAACTCCTGTTATAAATTTAAATAAAGAGATAGAGGAAACTCAAAAAGAAGTTGTTTTTACTATGGGTGCTATTGGTGAAACAAGAAGTAAAGAGACAGGAAATCATGTAAAAAGGGTAGCTGAATACTCTTATCTTTTAGCAAAACTAGCAGGTTTAGATGAAGATGAAGCACAACTTATAAAACTAGCAAGTCCTATGCACGATATTGGTAAAGTTGGTATCCCTGATTCTATTTTAAATAAACCAGCAAGACTAACTAAAGATGAGTTTGAGATAATGAAAACACATTCTAAAATAGGTTATGATATGTTAAAAGGTTCTAAAAGACCTATTTTAAAAGCATCTTCACATATTGCTCTTGAACATCACGAAAGATGGGATGGAAAAGGTTATCCCAATGGTAGTAGTGGTAAAGAGATACATATATATGGTAGAATAACTTCAATATGTGATGTTTTTGATGCTCTAGGGAGTGATAGGTGTTATAAAAAAGCTTGGGAGTTAGAAAAAATATTAAAACTTTTTAAGGTTGAGCAAGGGCAACAGTTTGACCCAACACTAATGCAACTATTTTTAGATAACTTAGATAAGTTTTTAATTATTAGAGACAATTATGTTGACTAAATTAGTTATAATAATAATATTTATGCTAGATTTATTATTAGCAGACCCATCTTTTTCCTATATACCAAAAATAGATATAGATAATCAAAAAAAATATAATTTAGGTAAATTATTATTTTTTGATAAAAATTTATCATCAAATAAAAAAATCTCTTGTTCAACTTGCCATAATTTAAACAAAGGTGGTAGTGACCAAAAAAAATTATCTTATGGTGTAGATAATCAAAAAAGTGATGTAAACTCTCCAACTATTTTTAATACAAGATTTAATATATCTCAAGATTGGATAGGCTACTCTTTAACTATAAAAGATAGAACAAATATAGCTTTTTTAAATCCAAAAGAGATGGATGGAGATGAAATAAAAGTATTAAAGTATATTAAATCAAATAAAGAATTAAAAGATTTATATATAACAGTTTATAAAAATTTTAAATATGGTGATATATCTGATGCTATTGCATATTATGTCAAAAATTTAAATACACCCAATTCAAAATTTGATAAATTTCTAAAAGGTGATAAAGATATATTAACTAAGCAAGAGTATGAAGGGTATAAACTTTTTAAAGATTATGGTTGTGTATCTTGTCATAACGGTATTAATATAGGTGGGAATATGTATCAAAAGTTTGGTATATTTAATGAAAAAGATATAATAAGAGATAAAAACCTAGGAAGATATATAGTAACTAAAAAAGAGTATGATAAATATGTATTTAAAGTTCCAACATTAAGAAATATATCTAAAACATATCCATATATGCATAATGGAGAGATAGATAATTTAGAAACTGCTATTAAAGAGATGGGTAAATATCAATTAGGTATAATAATACAAAATAAAGATATAGAAAGAATAGAGATATTTTTAAAAACTTTAGAAGGAGATATTGTAAATTAAATGAATAATAAACATATAAAATATTTAGTTTTTTTATTATCTTTTATTTTTATATTAATGGTATTATATATTTTTGTTTTAAATCAAACAAATAAAAAATTATTTGATATTCAAGTAAAAACAGGACAACATATTATTTTAAGTAAAGATAATTCTTTAAAATTAAGTAATACTTACCACTCTATTAATATAAACTATGATGAACTAACTATAGTAAATAAAAAGTTAACAGATGATATAGAAAAATTAATTATAAATTTTCCAAAACAAAAAAAATTTAATCAATTAAAAAATCTTGTATATAAACAAAATGATAATGTAGATTTAATTAAAAGGTCTAATGCTATTGTTACGAACTCTTTATATTATATTAGATATCTACCTTTAAAACTATTTATAAAAGATACTTTTATTAATAAAAAGAATTCTAAAATCTTAAGAAAATTATCTAGAAAAATAATTGATTTATCTTTTGATATAAAATTAGCAAATAAATCTGTATTTTTAGAATATAAAAATACAATTAATGATTTAGAAAAACTTCTATTAAAAAACAAAGATTTAATTAATTTAAGAGATATATTAGTAACTCATTCTAAAATGATATTAAAACACTCTAAACTTATCCATAAAAATATTAAAGAGTTTAAAGTTTGTGCTAATTTCATTAATGGTATATATGAAGATATAAATAAAGATATATCGAAAAAACATAATGATATAAAAATAGAGATAAGATATTTTCAAATAACTCTAACACTATTATTAATAATTTTTATAATAATAATAATTAGATTCTTTAAAAAAGAGCAAGAGTTAAAAAAAGAGGAAAAAAGACTTCAATCTTTAATTAGTAAAAATATTATTATATCTTCTACAGATAGAAAAGGTATTATTACAAATGCTAGTGATGCTTATTGTAAGATATCAGGATATACAAGAGAAGAGCTAATAGGACAACCACATAATATAATAAGACATCCAGATATGCCAAAAAGTGCTTTTAAAGGTATGTGGGAAACAATAAAATCTGGAAAAGTTTGGAAAGGAAATATTAAAAACCTAAAAAAAGATGGTAGTTTTTATTGGGTTTATGCAGTTATAGAACCTGTATTTGATAGTAATGGTAAAATAAATTCTTACTATGCTATAAGAACAGATATTACAAATGCTATAGCATTAGAGGAGTTTACTAAAGCTCAAGATATTATAATAGAAGAGAAAACAAAACAAGCTAATAAGCAAAGAGACAAAGCGATAAAAGCACTTAAATCAAAAGATGACTTTTTAGCCAATATGTCACACGAGATAAGAACACCTTTAAATGGGATATTAGGTTTTGTTAATATATTAAAAGAGAATATTAAAAATACTCAAAATAAAGAGTATTTAGAGATTGTAGATAGCTCTAGTAATCATCTATTAGGGATTATAAATGATATCTTAGATTTTAGTAAAATAGAAAGTGGTAAATTAGAGATTGATAAAATAGATTTTGATACTGATAAAGAGTTTAGAAATACAATAAATCTATACAAAGCAAAAGCTCAAGAGAAAAATATAGATATAATTATAAAAAAAGATGAGAATTTACCCAAATATTTAAAAGGTGATATATTAAGAATTAAACAAGTTATATCAAATATTTTATCTAATGCTATTAAATTTACATCTAAAAATAAAAAGATAATAGTATCTATATCTTATGATAATAAATTATTAAATATATCTATCAAAGACCAAGGGATAGGGATAGCAAAAAAAAATATAAAACATATATTTGATGCATTCTCACAAGAGGATAGCTCAACTACAAGAAAATATGGTGGAACTGGATTAGGACTTAGTATATCTAGTGAACTTACAAAACTTATGGGTGGAGAACTTAAAGTAAAAAGTAAATTAGGAGTTGGGAGTGAGTTTTATTTTTCAATACCTTTAGATATAGGTAGTTATCAAAAAGATATAGAGTTACCACAAAATAATACTGTATTAAATAGTCATATTTTAATAGTAGAAGATAATAAAGCAAATCAAATGTTTATGAAAGTGTTACTTAAAAAAATTAGTATCACTTTTGATATAGCAAATGATGGTATTGAAGCTATTGAGAAATATAAACTAAATAAATATAATATAATATTAATGGATGAAAATATGCCAAATATGAATGGTATTGAAGCAACAAAAGAGATACTATCTATAGAAAAAGAGAATAATATAAAACATACCCCTATTATAGCATTAACAGCAAATGCACTAAAAGGTGATAGAGAAAAATTTTTAGAAGCTGGTATGGATGAATACCTTACTAAACCAATTGATAAAAATAGGTTAATTGAAGTTTTAAATAAGGTTTTATATGGAAAAGAATAAATTAATTATATCAATTATATTAATTATAATCATTAGTGCAATTATGGTAGTGGCATTTACAATAGATAAAGATAATAGGCTAGATGTGCTTACAATTAAAAATAAAAATATTCACCAAGGTCAAATAAATGCTATTTTAAACCAATATAAATCATCAAATAAGTTTATATTTAGTTCTATTATTAATGATAATGATATACTAAAACTTCAAAGGGATGCTTTAAAAACAAAAGATAAAAAACAACAAAATAAATATCGTAAAGAGCTATATAATAAACTATTAAATTTATATAAAAACTTAAAAGATTATGGGGTAAAACAATTACACTTTCATCTACCTGATAGTACAAGTTTTTTAAGATTTCATAAGCCAAATAAATTTGGTGATAGTTTAAAAGATATAAGATATTCAGTTGTTGTTACGAATAAAGAAAAAAAACCTATATATGGATTTGAAGAGGGTAGAATATTTAATGGATATAGAATTATATATCCACTTTTTTATAATAAAGAGCATATAGGTTCTGTAGAGATTAGTATAGGGTTTGATGCTATAAATAAGATATCAATAAAAAATTATAACACTTATCAATATATGATTTTAAATAAAGATATTATTGAAGATAAATTATTTACTAATGAGAAACAAAACTATGAAGTAAGTGACCTAAATAAATATTTTTATCATGAAATAAATGGTTTTTCAAATTATAAAAATATGTTCTTAAAGCAAAAAGACCTAGTAGATTATAAAACTTTTAATAAAATAAATAAAACTTTATCAAAAACTATAAAACAAAAAAAGCTACTTAAATATAAACATATATTAAAATTTGTAAAAATAGATAGTGGTTATTATTATATTTCACTTTTACCTATAAAAAATATAG
>JAYELQ010000023.1:0-9273 GCA_034717655.1 Campylobacterota bacterium | reverse complement strand
AAAATAAATAAAACTTTATCAAAAACTATAAAACAAAAAAAGCTACTTAAATATAAACATATATTAAAATTTGTAAAAATAGATAGTGGTTATTATTATATTTCACTTTTACCTATAAAAAATATAGAAAATAAAAATATAGGATATATTATATCTTATGAGATATGTGATTGTGTAGATGGTGTGATAAAAGAGTATTATATAAAACTATTTATCTCTTTTTTACTTTTTTCATTACTTCTATTATTTGTTTATATAAATCATAAATCTAATATAAAACTAAAAGAGATAAATAAAATATCTAATGAACAAAGAGATAAGGCAATCAAAGCAACAAAAACAAAATCAGAATTCCTTGCAAATATGTCACACGAGATAAGAACACCTTTAAATGCAATATTAGGTTTTATAGAGATATTAAAAGATGAGATTAAAGATGAAAAGTTTCAAAATCATTTAAAAATAATAGATGATTCAAGTAAAAATTTACTTAAAATAATAGAAGATATCTTAGACTTTAGCAAAATAGAATCTGGAAAATTAGATATAGATAAAGTTGACTTTAATTCAAAAGCAGAATTTGAAGTGATAACACACCTTTTTAGTGCTAGATGTTTAGAAAAAAATATATATTTAAATTTAAATATAGATAAAAATCTACCTCAAATAATAAACACAGACCCTTTTAGAATAAAACAAGTTATTACAAATCTTATGAGCAATGCTATTAAATTTACAGATAATGGAAAAAGTATCACTATTGATATTAGATATATTAATAGTTTATTATTTATATCTATAAAAGATGAAGGGATAGGTATAGATGAAAATAAATATATTGATATATTTAAAGCTTTTACACAAGAAGACACTTCAACAACTAGACAATATGGTGGTACAGGTCTTGGGTTATCTATAAGTAATGAACTAATAAAACTTCTAGGTGGTGAGCTAAAAGTAAATATGATGCTATACTGATGGATGAAAATATGCCAAATATGAATGGTATTGAAGCTACTAAAGAGATATTAAAATTAGAAAAAAAGAATAATCTTAAACATACCCCTATTATAGCATTAACTGCAAATGCACTAAAAGGTGATAGGGAAAGATTTTTGGAAGCTGGTATGGATGAATATCTTACAAAACCAGTTAATCAAAAGAAACTAGCAGAGATTTTAAATACTATTATAAAATAACTAAAAACAGAAGATGAAAAATAGAATATAAATTCTATTTTTTATCTTATTAGATTATTATTCTAATCTTCGATATTCTCTTCACTACCTTCAGATATACCCATAGCTATAAGAATTTTATCCTCTATCTCTTTTGCAAGAGCAGGGTCTTCTATAAGAACTTTTTTACATTTCTCTTTACCTTGACCTAATTTCTCATCATTATAACTAAACCATGCTCCAGCTTTATCTA
Source organism: Campylobacterota bacterium (assembly GCA_034717655.1). Taxonomy (GTDB): domain Bacteria; phylum Campylobacterota; class Campylobacteria; order Campylobacterales; family Arcobacteraceae; genus JAIOSF01. The sequence continues at coordinate 7,842 of JAYELQ010000023.1, read as the reverse complement.
TAATATCTAATTTCACACCATAATCTATAAGTTCACCTGTTCTTGATATTCCAGAACCAAACATAATATCAAATTCAGCTGTTTTAAATGGTGGTGCTACTTTATTTTTTACTACTTTTACTTTTGTTCTATTACCTATTACCTCTTCACCTTGCTTTAAAGATGCTATTCTTCTAATATCTAATCTTACTGAACTATAAAATTTTAAAGCATTTCCACCTGTAGTAGTTTCAGGACTTCCATATCCCATCATACCTATTTTCATACGAATTTGATTAATAAAAATAACAGTTGTATTCATTTTATGTAAAATACCTGTTATTTTTCTAAGAGCTTTCGACATAAGTCTAGCTTGTACTCCAACTTGTTGGTCATCCATATCTCCATCTATCTCAACTTTTGGAGTAAGTGCTGCAACACTATCTACTACTACTAGATTTACAGCTCCACTTCTTATAACTGTTTCTAATATCTCTAAAGCTTGCTCTCCAAAATCTGGTTGAGATACAAGTAAGTTATCTGTATCAACACCTAAATTCTTAGCATAAGCTACATCTAAAGCATGTTCAGCATCTATAAAAGCACAAATTCCACCTGCTTTTTGACACTCTGCAATAGCATGAAGAGTAAGTGTAGTTTTACCAGAACTTTCAGGTCCATATATCTCTACAACTCTACCTTTTGGGATACCCCCTATACCTAATGCTAAATCAACACCTAAAGAACCTGTACTTATAGATTCTATTGGTTCTTGAACTTTATCACCTAATCTTATTAATGCACCTTTACCAAAAGATTTATCCATCTGTTTAATAGCTAGGTCTAAAGCTTTTTTTTGTTCATCATTCATATTTTTTCCTTATTTAATTTAATGAAAGTATATCTAATTATATTTAATTTTATAAACTTTCTATAACTTTTTTATAATAATTTTCTATTTCTTTATTATTATGTTTTATAGCACCTTTTATTAAAATATTACACTTATTTAATATTATATTTTTTACTATTTTTGAGTATTTTGTATCTTTATATTTTAATAAGACTTTTATTCTATATCTATCCATCATAGGCGTTATAAAAGAGAGTTGCCCTTTATGTCCTGCTATTTTTTTAATTAATGGTTCTTCTATAAGTCCAACTTGATATTTGTATAAAACTCTAAGCCATAAATCATAATCTTCACACACCTCTAAACTCTCATCAAAAACTCCAACCTCATAAAAAAGAGACTTTTTAATCATAATAGTTGAAGCCCCTATTAGTGTATTTTCTAAATGCTCTTCAAAACAAAATCCATCTCTTTTCTCTTGATGTTCTTTTTGTTTAATTATTTTATTATTAAATAACCAAAGCTCACCTGTATATGAAAAAAAAATATCTTTATTTTTATTATGAAAATCTATCTGTTTTTCTAACTTATCTAATTCCCATATATCATCACTATCTAAAAAAGTTATCCATTCATATTTTGCATTTTTAATCCCTATATTTCTAGCAGATGATACACCTTTATTTTCTTGATATATATATATTATTTGACTTTTAGATATAAACTCTTCTAAAATATCTTTTGTATTATCACAAGAACCATCATCAACAACTATTATCTCATTTGGTTGTATCGTTTGATTTAATACAGAATTTATAGTTTTATTTAAAAAACCTGCTCTATTGTAAGTTGGTATAATAGTAGTAATATTCATCTATTATATACTACTTCTCTTTCTCTTTTAAAGATATCTCTTTTTCAACCTCTTCTAAAAATCTTGATAGTAAATCTTTTGTATCAAGTTTTGCAACCACTTCACCTTTTTTGATAATAAGTCCACTACCTTTACCATAAGCTATAGCTACATCTGCATTTTTTGCTTCACCTATTGCATTAACCACACAACCCATAACAGATACATCTAAAGGTGTTTTTATATGAGATGTTGCTTTCTCTACTTCATCAACAGCACTAACTAAATCAGCTTCAATTCTTCCACAAGTTGGACAAGAGATAATATTTAATCCCTCTTTTATAATACCTGCATCTTTTAATATAGCTCTCCCAACCTCTATCTCTTTTTCTAATTCACCTGTCATAGAAACTCTTAATGTATCTCCAATACCATCAAGTAATAAACTACCTAAAGCTATAGAAGATTTTACAGTACTATGAAATTGTGTACCAGCTTCAGTTACACCTAAATGAAAAGGATAACTATTTAGAGGGGCTAACATCCTATAAGCTTCTACAGTTCTTTGAACATCACTAGCTTTAAGGGATATCTTAATATCTGTAAAATCTAAATCCTCTAAAAACTTAATATTATATATAGCAGATTCAACCATACCTTTTGCAGTTTGACCATATTTATCTTCAAATTTAGTTTCTAAAGAACCACAGTTTACCCCTATTCTAACAGGTAAATCTCTTTGTTTACAAGCTTTTACTATCTCTTTTATTTTATTTGGTTCACTTATGTTTCCGGGATTAAACCTAATACAATCTACAACTTCAGCTGCTTTTAAAGCTAATTTATAATTAAAATGTATATCTGCAATTAAGGGTAATGATATTTGCTCTTTTATAGACTTCAAAGCATCTGCTGATTCCATATCTGGTACTGCAACTCTTACTATATCAGCTCCTGCAAAGTGTAGTTGTTTTATCTGTTCAACAGTTGATTTTATATCACTTGTTTTACTATATGTCATAGATTGTACAGATATAGGATTATCACCTCCAATAGCTACACCACCTACAAATATCTGTTTTGTTTCTCTTCTTTTTATCATATTAATCCTTATATGCTCGATTATATCTAAATCTATAATAAATATTTATAAAAATTAAGATATAATGAGTTTATGGATAAAAAAATAAAAGAACTATTAGATTTTACTAAAAACTTAAAGATACTATATGTTGAAGATAATGATATGACAAGAGAAATTACACAAGATATTTTGAAGAGGTATTTTGGAGAAGTCAATTCTAAATCAAATGGTAAAGATGGGTTAGAAGCATTTAAACAATCTAATTATGATTTAGTAATTACAGATATAAATATGCCTTTTATGGATGGTTTAGCTATGATAAAAGAGATTAAACTTGTAAATGAGAATGTACCAACTATGGTTTTATCTGCATACAATGAAGTTGATTATTTTTCAGAAGCCATTTCTCTTGGTGTAGATGGATATATATTTAAGCCTATATCCCTAGATAACTTTATGAAAACATTAATTAAAATAATCGATAAACTAAAACTATCTCAACAAAATAACATATATAAAAAACAGTTAGAATCTAAAGTAATAGAACTGGAACTTGCAAATAAAACAAAATCTGAATTTTTAGCAAATATGTCACATGAGATAAGAACACCTTTAAATGCTATTATGGGATTTATTGATATTTTAATAGATGGGGAAAAAAATACTAAAAAATTAAAATACCTAAAAGTTATAAATGAAGCAACTGATACCTTAACAGGAACAATAAATGATATACTAGATTTTTCAAAGCTAGAGAGCGGAAAACTAAATATAGAGTATTTGGATTTTAACCCAAATGAAGACTTTGAAATAATAAAAGAGTTATTTAAAGCAAAAGCACTAGAAAAAAATATAAATTTAAATATTACACTTGAGAATATGCCTAACTCATTAAATGGTAATATTTTAAGAATAAAACAGATTATAAATAATTTATTAAGTAATGCAATTAAATTTACTTCAGAAAATAAAAATATTTATTTAAAAATGAATTATCAAAATAATTTTTTAAATATATTAGTAAAAGATGAAGGGATAGGGATATCAAAAGAGTACCAAAATAATATATTTAAGCCATTTACTCAAGAAGATAGTTCCATAACTAGAAAATATGGTGGAACTGGTTTGGGGTTAGCTATATCTTATAGTTTAATAAATGCTATGAATGGTGATATTTCAGTTAAAAGTGATTTAGGTGAAGGTAGTGAATTTTTTATATCAATACCTTTAAATATTGGAAAAGATATAAAACTTTTAATAAGATATGATATACAAAAATCATTAAAAGGTAATGTCCTTTTGGTTGAGGATAATAATGCAAATCAACTTTTTATGAAAATAGTTTTTAAAAAAATAGGTTTTACTTTTGATATAGCAAATGATGGAATTGAAGCAGTAGAAAAGTTTAAAGAAAATAGATATGACCTAATATTTATGGATGAAAATATGCCAAATATGAACGGTATAGAAGCAACTAAAACAATACTTGATATTGAAAAAAATAATTCATCTAAACACACCCCTATTATAGCTTTAACTGCAAATGCAATTAAAGGTGATAGAGAAAGATTTTTAGAAGCTGGAATGGATGAATATATAAGTAAACCAATTGATAAAAAAAAGTTAATTGATATATCAAGTAAGTTGTTAATATATTAAATAAAGGAAAAAAAGAATATGGATATAAAACTGGAACTATATATAGATAATGTAGAAAACTTAAAAGTTTTCTCAGAGATTTTAAAAAAAGATATAAATAATATATTAAATGAAGCACTAGAAGAGTATTTCGCAAATCAACAAAAAATATTATTAGAAAAAAATATGGAGAATGATAACGCTCTTACAAATTTAGATTATGATGAATTTTGGGATGGTGTTGATATAAATGAATAACATAATTAATATCTTAAAGAAAAGTAAGATATTAATGCCTGTTCTTATAGTATCTTTTTGTTTAGGTGGTTTTTTATTTTATTATATACCTATAGTTATGGAACAAAGCTTAATACAAACTATTATAAAAAATTCACAAAAAGATGTTGAAAAACTACAAATACTAAGAGAATATTATACTAAGAATGTAGTAAGAGATGTACAACAATATAATAGCAGTTTATCATTTAATTATAATCATCAAGGGGTTAATGGGAAAATCCCTTTTCCAACAACTATTATACATGATTTAAGTAAAATATATTCACAAAGAAGTGATATAAAACTTAAATTTTATAGTAATTATCCATTTTTAAATAGAAAAAATAGAAAATTAACAGAATTCCAAAAAGAAGCTATTCAAAAAGTTAAAAAAGATAATAATGGATTTTATGTAAAAAAAGATATTATAAATGATAAAAAAGTTTTAAGAATTATTATAGCTGACTATATGATACTTCCTACTTGTGTAGATTGTCATAACTCTCACAAATTAAAAAACTGGGACTTTAAATGGAAAGTAGGTGATATGAGAGGTGTTTTAGAGATTATAACACCTATAAATAAAGAGTTAGAAGATATGAATATAGCTAGAAATAAGATAGTCTTAGCTTCACTTTCACTTATGTTAGTCTTATTTATATATTATTTATATATTTCATTAAAAAGAGAAAAAGAGTTAGTAGATGAAAATGAGGAGTTAAAAGATGAATTTAATGATTTATTTGATGATTTTGATAAATATGTGATTGTTTCAAAAACAGATTTAAAAGGTAAAATAACTTATGCAAGTAACTCTTTTTGTAATATATCTGGATATACAAAAGATGAGTTAATAGGTAAAAACCATAATATTATAAGGGATAAGAGTATAACAAAAGATATTTTTAAGAATATGTGGAAAACTATAGAATCAAATAAAGTTTGGCAAGGGGAGATTAAAAATAGAAGAAAAGATGGTAGCTATTATTGGGTTTATACTATTATTTCACCTTTATATAATAATAACTCTGAAAAAATAGGATATAGTGCTATAACAGAAGATATCTCAAATAAAAAGAAAGTTGAAGAGTTAAATAAAATACTAGAAACAAAAATCAAAGATGAAGTTAAAAAAAATAGAGATAAAGATAAAGCTATGATAGAGCAATCAAGATTAGCTCAAATGGGAGAGATGATATCTATGATAGCACATCAATGGAGACAACCTTTAGCTGCTATTAACTCTACTAGTATAACTATAAATCTAAAATCACAACTCGATACATTAGATAATCAAACTGCTATGGAGTTATCAAATAAAATTACTGATTATTCTGAACATCTTAGTTCTACAATTGATGATTTTAGAAACTTTTTCAAATCAAATAAAGAGAGAAAATATATAACTTATTCAAAAGTAATTGATTCTGTTTTAAAAATTATAGAGGTATCAATTATAAATAAAAATATAATAATAGAAAAAAATTTAAATAGTGATATTCTGTTTTATACATATCAAAATGAATTAAAACAAGTACTTTTAAATCTTATGAAAAATGCAGAAGATGTCTTGTTAGAAAAAAAGATTAAAAATCCAAAAATTACAATAGAAACAAACAATAATATATTATTAATTAAAGATAATGGTGGTGGAATAGATGATGATATTTGTGAAAAAATATTTGACCCCTATTTTTCAACAAAAATACAAAAAGATGGTACAGGTCTTGGTCTTTATATGTCAAAAACTATAATTGAAGAGCATTGCCATGGAAAACTAAGTGTATCAAATGATAATGAAGGTGCTGTATTTAAAATTGAACTAAATAGATAAAGTGGTGCAGATAAGAAGATTCGAACTTCCACGAGCATAAGCCCACTACCCCCTCAAGGTAGCGTGTCTACCAATTCCACCATATCTGCATAAGGTGGAATTATATCTAATGTAAACTTACTTATTATTTAAAAGATATTATGAATTTACAATATCTTCTATTTTTCCAACAATACTTGGGTCTTCTAAAGTTGATGTATCTTGAGTAATAGGTTCACCTTTTACAATACTTCTTAAAATTCTTCTCATAATCTTACCACTTCTTGTTTTTGGTAAATCAGGAACAAATGCCATCTCATCACAAAGTGCAATAGCTCCAATCTCTGCTTTTATTATCTTATTTATCTCTTTAGAGTACTCTAACTCATCTGCTACACCCTCGTCAGACTTTAAAACAATATATGCAAATATCCCCTCACCTTTAATATCGTGTGGTTTACCTACAACTGCAACAGATGCTACATTATTGTGTTTCTTAATAGCAGCTTCAACCTCAGCCGTACCCATTCTATGACCAGATACATTAATAACATCATCAGTTCTACCTGTAATAGTGATATAACCATCTTCACTCATCATAGCACCATCACCTGTAAAGTAAACTGGTTTACCATCTTTTTTACAATCACCAAAATAAGATTTTTTAAATCTCTCATCATCATTCCATATATTTCTAATCATAGATGGCCACGGTTTAGCTACACACATAAAACCTTTTTCACCTATAAGAGTAGGTGTTCCATCTTCTTCTATAATCTCTGCCATAATTCCCGGAAGTGGAAAAGTTGCACAAGCAGGTTTTATAGGAGTAGCTGCTGGAAGTGGAGATATCATATGTCCACCTGTTTCTGTTTGCCAATATGTATCAACTATAGAACATTGACTTCCTCCAACCTCTTCATAATACCATTTCCAAGCAGGTGGGTCAATAGGCTCTCCAACAGTTCCTAAAATTCTTAAACTTGATAAATCATACTTAGATGGTTCATCAGCTCCTGTTTTATGAAGTAATCTAATAGCAGTTGGTGCTGTATAGAATTGATTTATTCTATACTCTTCTACCATTCTCCAACATCTTCCAGCATCAGGAAAAGTTGGAACACCTTCAAACATAACTGTAGTAGCTCCTACTGCTAATGGTCCATATACTATATATGTATGACCTGTAATCCAACCTATATCAGCTGTACACCAATAAGTATCATTATCTTTAATATCAAATACCCACTCCATAGTCATTTGAGCCCAAAGTATATATCCTGCACTTGAATGTTGCACACCTTTTGGTTTTCCTGTTGAACCAGAAGTATATAATAAAAATA
>JAYELQ010000022.1:0-3674 GCA_034717655.1 Campylobacterota bacterium | reverse complement strand
TATATTAGAATATTAATTAATTTTTTAGTAAAATTATTAACTTTGTAGATAAAATTCATCTTGACATTATAAATAGATTTATGTTAAACTACTAGGAAATAAAAGTATTTTAGGAATTAAAATGAAAAAGTTTATTAGTGGATTAGTAGTGTTGGGTTCTATTCTAACTTCAGCAGAAGCATTTTCAACTGGTGTTTACACTTGTTATAGTGGTGGACATAAATCTATATTTACTTTATTACCATTAAATGAAGCTATTTTACAAGAGTATGGAAGAAAAGAATATGATGGATTATGGCAAGATTATAATACAAGAGCAAAAGTAATTATTGAAAAAAGAAAAACAACAGAATATAGAATAGAAAGTGATAAAAATAGGGGTTCAAATATTTTTATTATATCTACTATGAAAAACAATTCTAAACATAGATTTTGTAAGGCTAAACATCAGCCTTTAGACTAAGGATATAAAATGTTAAAAAAAAAATTATTTGGTTTATTAGTAATATCATCTTTATTTGCATCATCAGATGAGGAAGCTTTATTTTGGGCAGAGGTAAAAGATAGTAATAGTATAGAGCTATTAGAAGCATATAATCAAAGGTATCCAAATGGTGTATTTAAAATATTTGCAGATATGAAACTAAATAAACTACAAGGTTCTCAAAATAGTACAATAGGAAGTAGAGTTTTATTAACTACAGGTACTTATAGATGTAATAATTTAATTATAAAATTAGAAGATAAATATAAAGCTACATATACAACAAATGGTCAAACATATAAAGGTATATGGAGTGGAACAGGGAATAGTATTATTACAAGATTTAATATAGATTATGAATATATAAAATTTAAAATATATTCAGATTATGGAAGATATAATATATACAAAATTCCAAATACAAATATAGCTTATTGTAGTGCTGTTAAAGATTAGGTTTTATCTATTAATTTTTATAATTAACTCTTATCTCTTTTCATATAGTAGTTACACAGATAGTAAAAATATATATTATACTTCTACTCATTTTCAAGTAATTGTTGGTAAATATGTATCTTCAAAAGAGGAGATGGCAACAAAACTATTAGATAGTGCAGAATATGTATGGGACAAAGAGATAAATCAATTAGGTTTTAAAGAGCCTATAAATAGTGATACTAAACTTATAGATATATATATAGGAAATAATCAAGCTTATAACTATGAAACAAATAGTTATGAAAATATAGGTTCATACTATGCAGGGTGGGCTACTTCTTATAATGATAATACCCCATATTTTCTTGTAAATCCTATATTGAATGATAAACTAATAAAAGTAACTATATCACACGAATTTTTTCATACTATTCAATATACCTATTTTAATCCAAATAATATAAAAGATGATAAATGGTTTAAAAATATATGGTGGCTTGAAGCTACTGCTGTTTTGATGGAGGATGAAGTTTATGATGATATAAATGATTATATAAATTTTATTGACCCTTATTTCAATGCTAGTTATAAAAACATAGAGCTATATAATGGAAGTGATGAGTATGCAAAAGTTATATTTGCGAAATATATAAAAGAGAAGTATGGCTTTAAGATAATAAAAGATTCATTAAGTGATTTTGAATATTCTGGAGATGATGGTTTTTTTGAGATATTGGATAAATATTTAAAAGATGATTATAATTCATCTATGCAATTATCATTAAATGAGTTTGCAAAATGGATATCTAATAGTTCAAAATATTTTGAAGAGGGTGAATTATACCCATCTTTAAAAAAAATAGCTATAACAGACGATGTAACTATAGAAAAAGGTGGTATTATAAATATAGATAACTTAGAAATAGGTTGGAATATGTCTTCCATATCAACTGGAAAACTATCTAATATGGATATAGACGATGATACTATTATATGGGGATATAAAGATAATATTTGGCAAAATAATATAACAACAAATCTAAATGATATTAATAGTTCAGATGGATATTGGATAAAAACTAATTATGGATTATCTCGTTATTTTACATATTTTGATACAACTTTATTAGATATATCTACTTTAGAAAAAGGGTGGCATCTAAAAGGAACTACAAATAATATAAATATTACTAATATAGATATAAATAAAGATATTTTAGTATGGCAATATAAAAATAATCAATGGTATCTATATACAAATATACCAAATTATAATTTATATGCTCAAAGTAATAATATTCAAAAACTAGAAACAATAGAACAATTTAGTTCATATTGGATATATATTAAGGATTAATTTTATGAAAACAATAATATTTGGGATAATCTTTTCAGCTGTATTTGCACTTCTCACTTTATATATCATAAAAAGATTTATAAATAAGTTAGATATAAAAGATAACTATAAAAAGTATTTTAAATATTTTTTATATATTAATTATATAGGGGTTGTAGCTTATATGTATACAAGGTATAATCCTAATATACCAAATATACTATTTTTTCTTTTATCTTTACCTATAGGTGTTATTTTTCTTACATTTTCTATCTCAATAATTTATGATATAAAATATACTCTTTTAAAAAAAGCCCCTCTATCAAATAATAGAAGAGAGGTATTAAAAAAATCTTTAGATTATATAGCTATAGCAGGGGCTATAGGGGTTACTTTATAATTGGAAACCACGAATATCATCACGGATTAGAAGAGATTATTAAAACTATTGATAGTTTAGGGATAAAAACATTAGAAAATGAAAATGTATATATAGGTGAAAAAGATAATGGATTCAATTTATTAGGTGTTTATGATTATTTTGGATATAGATTAGATTATTATAAACCAGATTTAAAAAAAGCACTTCTAGGGGTAGATGAAAATTCACCTAATATACTTTTAGCTCATCAACCTATTTTTATAAAAGAGGTTAAATCTAATATAGATTTGGTTTTAAGTGGTCATACCCACGGTGGACAGTTGTACCCTTTTAGAGCTTTAGTTAAAATAGTGCAACCATATATAGCAGGATTATATAATCATAATGAAAATACACAAATTTATGTAAATAAAGGGACAGGCTTTTGGGGTCCACCTATGAGACTTGGGGCTAGTAGTGAAATTACATATATAAAAATATCCTAAATTTTATAATTGTATAAAAAATATACAATTAATTTTTACCATTATTTCTTATTTATGTTATTATTAAAATAAAAAAAGGAAATAACCAAATGGGAAAATTTGTAAATAATACAAAAGAGTTTTTTAGTTATTGTAAAGAAAATGAGATTGAATTCGTAGATTTTAGATTTACTGATATAAAAGGTGCTTGGCATCATATTAGTTATAGAATGAGTGCTGTTACTAATAATCAACTAGATTTTGGTATGCCTTTTGATGGTTCTAGTATCGAAGCTTGGCAACCAATAAATCAATCAGATATGATTTTAAAACCAGATGTAGAAACAGCATTTTTAGACCCTTTTACAGAATATAATACAATCATTGTTATTTGTAGTGTATATGATATCTATAATAAAGAGATGTATGCAAAATGTCCTAGAAGTATTGCTAAAAAATCATTAGAATATCTTGCTGAAGCAAATATTGGTGATGTAGCATACTTTGGTCCTGAAAATGAATATTTTATTTTTGAAGATGTAAAAGTAAAAGACCAACCAAATGAATCTT
>JAYELQ010000021.1:0-3683 GCA_034717655.1 Campylobacterota bacterium | reverse complement strand
TTATGTTTGGTGAATTTTGCTTAGGAAAATAAAGGGATAAAATGGAAAAAAAACTTATATCAAATAAAGCTTTAATTTTTAAAATAGTTAGTGCTATTTTAATAGTAAGTTTTATAGTTCTTTTTATATCTACAAAATATCTAAAAGAGACTGCTATTCATAATCTAGCTTCCGATGATGCAAAAAAAACAGCTCAACTTGTATTTGAAACTATGAATACAAGAATGCAAGAGGGGTGGGGGAAAGATGACCTTAATAAAATAATTGGTAGATTGGAAAATATAAGAGAAGGGATGAGCATAGCTTCATATAGAAGTGAAAAAGTATCTACTATTTTTGGTGTTATTGAAAAAGATAAAAAAACTGTTGAAAATGATATTTTAATACAAAAAGCTATGGCTGGTAAAGAGATACTAAGTGTAGATAATGAAACTGGTATGGTTAGGTTTTTATACCCTATGCATACAAGCACAGAGTGTAAAAGTTGCCATATTAATACAAAAGAGGGTGATATAAATGGTGTATTAGATATATCATTTCCACATAATGATATAAAAATATCTTTAGATAATATTACTATATATTTTATAGTATTTTTCATATTCTTTTTAGTTATATTTGCTATTATATTCTTTTTTATTATAAATAAAAAAATGTTAATTCCTATGTTATCTTTAACTAAAGATATTGAAGCTATTGAGAAAAGTAAATGTTTAACTCAAAGAGTAGATATAAATACAAATATAAAAGAGTTAAGGATACTTCAAAATAGTTTTAATAAACTATTAACAAGTATTAAATTTTATTATGATAAATTAATTGAAAATATTTATATAGATACTTTAACAAAATTACCAAATTTAACAAAACTACAAGAGGATATATTAAAATGTAATGATACTCAATCTCTATTAAAAATAGATATTAACTCATTTGGAAAAATAAATAGAGTTTATGGTATAAAAGTAGCAGATACCATACTTCAAAACTTCTCATCTCAAGTTAAAAAGCTATTAGGGGAAGATGGTAAAATATATCGAATTTATGCAGCAGAGTTTATTATTATTTATAATGGTAAACTATCAAAAACTGATATAAAAAACTATATAAAAAACTTTAAAAAATCTATATTTAAATATAAAGATATTGAATTTACTTTAGATATTACAGTAGGATATGTAAATAATATAGATGATAAAGTTTTAGAAAATGCTAGTATTGCTTTAAAAAGTGCTAAAAGTCAGAAAAAAAGTATAGTTATTTTTAATAAAGATATTGAGTTAAAAGATGAAGATAATTATCATATAAAATGGTCAAATATTTTAAATCAATCTATAAAAGAGGATAAAGTAATACCTGTTTTTATGCCTATGAAATGTACTAAAACAGATAAAATAGTTAAGTATGAATGTTTAATTAGAATAAAAGATGGTGATACTATATATACCCCTGATAAGTTTTTAGATGTTGCAATAGCTAGTGGTAGATACCATACTCTTACTCAAATAATGATAGTAAAAATCTTTGAATATTTTAAAGATATATCTAATTTAAAATTTTCTATTAATTTCTCACTTAGTGATATTTTAGATGAGGAGACTATGAATATTTTATTTGATAATTTAGAAAAATATAAATATAGCCATAATGTAGTTATAGAGTTATTAGAAACAGAAGAGATTTCAGATTTTAAACTACTAAATAAATTTATAAACAAAGTTAAAAGTTATAATGCAAAAATAGCTATAGATGATTTTGGTAGTGGTTATTCAAACTTTAACTATATTTTAAATATGGATATAGATATAATAAAACTAGATAGTTCATTAGTAAAAAATGTATTTACAGACCAAAACTCAGCTATGGTAGTAGCAACGCTTGTTTCTCTTGCTCACGAGATGAAACTAGAGGTTGTAGCAGAGATGGTATCAAATGAAAAAATTGAAAATATTCTAACTAATTATGGAGTTGATTATCTTCAAGGTTTTTATATAGGTAAACCTCAATTAGATATATTAGAAGAAAAGGATAAATTATAAATTTCTCATTTGTAACACTCTTTCCAAATTTAATAGAACCTTATTTTAAAGATTCTATTTTAAAAAAAGCAGTTGATAAAAAATTAATTAATTATAATTTTTATAATCCTAGAGATTATACAACAAATAAACATAATAAAGTAGATGATAAACTTTGTGGTGGTGGGGCTGGTCAACTTATGTTTGCTCAACCATTATTTAAAGTTTTAGATGAGATAAAAAAAAACAATCCTAATACTTATATAATATTCCCTTTAGCTGCTGCAAAACCATTTAATCAAAATGATGCTATCCGTTTATCAAAAAAAGAGCATATAGTGTTTGTAAGTGGTAGATATGAAGGTATTGATGAAAGAGTTATAGAAACTTATGCTAATGAAGTTTTTTCTACAGGGGAATATATACTTACAGGTGGAGAACTACCATCTCTTATAATGGCAGATGCGATATCAAGAAATTGTAAAGGTGTTTTGGGTAATGATGATTCATTAACTAATGAGAGTTATAATATAGATGAAGATAATAATATATTATTAGAAGCTCCATCATTTACAAAGCCAACTATTTTTAATGGGCTAAAAACACCTTCAGAGTTATCAAAGGGAAATCATGCTAAAATAAAGTGTTTAAAACACAAAATGTCTATATGCAAAACTAAGTATTATAGACCATAAAAGGGGCACTTTTTATCAAGATATAAATATCCCCGAAATTAAGGAATAAAATGAAAAATAAATATATAGCTGCTTTTGAAGCTGCACAAATTGAGTCTAAAGAGATACCACAATTTAGAGCTGGTGATACTTTAAAATTAGGTGTTGAGATTAAAGAGGGAAATAAAACAAGAGTTCAAAATTTTGAAGGTATTGTTATTGCATTAAAAGGTGAAGGTGTATCAAACACTTTTACTATTAGAAAAATAGGTGCTAACTCTGTTGGTATTGAAAGAATTTTCCCTTTATACTCTGATAGTTTAAAATCTATTGAAGTTGTAAGAAAAGGTGATGTAAGAAGAGCTAAATTACATTATTTAAGAGGACTTAAAGGTAAAGCAGCAAAAATCAAAGAGTTAAGAAAATAATTCTTTAATTTTTATTAATAAAAAAGAGTGCTATTTTAGCACTCTTTTTTTATTGATAAATATTTTAACTTCTAGATATTTTACCAAATATATTACTTAAGTTATTTAAATCAATATTCATTTTCTTTAACTCATCTTTTATATCTGGTATCTCTATTTTTGACATATCTGGAACTGTAATAATATTAAGTTTTTCTATTTTTTTATATAAATCTTTCTCTATCAAAGAGTTTTCTATACAATAATCTAGAAATTTATTATACCTATCTTTAAATATAAGATATTCTAACTCCTGCTTTTTAGTTAAAACTATCTCTTTAAGTAAAAATAAGAATGCCTCTAAAAGTAAATCTTTAATCTCAATATCATCTATATTATTAGATTTAATTACCCCTATTGATTTTGCAAAATTATAAAATGATATTATTGTAAAATTATTATTTTTCATCTCTATTATTTTTATACCTATCTTCCATTTTTTTAGTTAATAGTGCAAGTAGTAATATAACTATTGTTATTATTAAAAAACTAATTAACTCATATTTTAAACTATCTAATATATC
>JAYELQ010000020.1:9718-17185 GCA_034717655.1 Campylobacterota bacterium | reverse complement strand
ATATTTATTAGCACTCTTCATAGCTGTAGTTGCTGTTTCTTTGTCATTAGCTTCAATTGCCACTAAAACTGATTTTACAACATTTTTAATTCTTGCTTTGAAGAATCTGTTTCTTTCAGTTTTTACGATTGTTTGTTTTGCTCTTTTTGCAGCTGATTTATGATTTGCCATAGCTGTTTTTCCTTATCTAAAATTTATTTGTAATAATACTTAAATAAGTATTAAAACAAGCTTTATTACATTTTCTTAATAATCAAGTTTTTAAAAACTTGCCCATTCATCATCATTTGATTTAGTAGATACAATTGGTTTTATAATATTTGTATTGGTGGTTTTTTTTGTATAGCTATTCTCTTGTACTATATTATTTGAACTAATACTAGATAGATTATTATTTGATGTTTTTCTAGCTTTAATTGTATCTTTATCTAAAAACTCTTTTTCATCTACATTTTTTACTATATCTGTTGCTATTATATGTGTTTGAGAAGCTATATTATTTACTTGAGAAGCTAAATTTGCATTTTCTTGAGTTTTACGGTCAAGGGAAGTTATAGCATCATTTATTTGCTCTATTCCAAGTGTTTGTTCCCTTGAAGCTGTATCTACATCAGCAATCATATTTATAGTTTTTGCAATATTTTCATTTAGACCGTGATATCCATTTATCATTCTATTTGAAATCTCTTTACCCTCATTTGCTTTTTTTGTAGCTTTCTCTACAAGTGCTTTTATCTCATTTGCAGCATCAGCACTTCTACTAGCAAGATTTCTAACCTCTTGAGCAACAACAGCAAAACCTTTTCCAGCTTCACCAGCAGTGGCAGCTTCAACGGCTGCATTTAAAGATAGTATATTTGTTTGAAATGCAATTTGGTCAATAACAGCAATAGCTTCATCTATAGCTATAACCTCTTCATTTATTTCATCCATAGCACTAGTTGTTTGTGTTGCTAAAACTTCACCATCATTTACTGCTGTAGTTACATTCTTTGCATATTTAGACATACTAATAACATTTTTTGCACTATTTTCTACATTACTTGTTATCTCTTCAAGAGCTGCTGCTGTTTCTTCAAGGGCTGCTGCTGATTCATTTGAGTTAACATTTAATTTTTCTACATTATGAAGTAGTGTATCAGCACTTTCGTTTAGTGTTAATCCATCTTGTTTATTTTCAACTAACATAGTATTAATAGCATCTCTTAAAATATTAATATGGTCAATTAATTTTTTTACAACTCCACCTTTTTCAATATCTTCAATATGTAGCTTATCTCTATAATCTTGATTTGCATATTTTTCAAGTATATTATTTATATTAATAAATCTAGCTTTTGTATTTCTAATCATATCATTTACAATATCTTTTAAATGGTTTAGAGTTTGATTATTAGAACTACCCTCTATATGTGATGAATACCAACCATTTCCAACTCTTGTTAATATATTAGTAGCTTCATTTACAAGAATTTTATCATTTTCTAAATTTCTTTCTATATTTTCAATATATTTATTAAAATTATCTATTATTTTACCTATCTCATCGTATGAGTGAATTTTTATTTTTGTAATTTCATCATTATTATTATTTGATAAAGATATGATAGAATTATTTAGATTATTTAAAGGTGTTATTACAATTCTTTTTAATATAATAGTTAATGATACAACAATTAAAATAATAAGCATTAAAATTAATAATAAAGATGAATTAACAATAGATGAAGCTTCATCTAATGCTCTATTTACCTCTTTTAAGTTTGCAGCAACTATGGCAATACCTAATTTTTGATTTCTAAAATCTATAATATCTACATAGGTATAAAGATATTTTTCATCTTCATAATATTTTTGTGATAATAATTTTTCTAAATCTATAGTTCTAGCATTTGATAAAAAATCTTGATTTATAAATTTTTGAGATATAATATAATTTGTTTTATATATATTTTCAGTATTAAATTGTTCTATAGAAGATACCCTTTTATCCATTATCATTAAAAAATATTGGTCACTTTTATCAAATACTTTAGCAACTGAATTGATACCTTGTATAAATTCTAAAGAACCTAAATGTTCATTATTTTTATTAATAGGAACAACAGAACGGATAGATAATCCAGCTTTCCCTAATTCAAAACTATTTACAGCTCTATGTGTATTATTTACTTGAACTACACTATGTCTAAAAGAGCTTAAATCATCTCCAAACTTATCTGTTTTCCAACCTCTAACAAAAGATTTATTATTTTTCGTATGTATATGTACTTTTACATTTTTAAATGAAGTACTATTTTTTAAATCACTTCCTAAGTTTTTTAAAGCATCTATAGCTATATCTCTATTATTTGTAACCAATGCTTCTTTTATAGAGTTATTATTAGCTATTGATATAGCATTTGTTATACCTATATCTTTTTTTAATAATAGTTGTAGATTAGCCTTATCTTGCATCCTTTTTACAAATTGTTTATCTATAGTTTCATCTATAGTATTTAAATTCATAGACAAACTAACAAAAGCTATTATCATAGATATAGATGCAACTATAATAATAGATAAGCCTATTTTTTTTGATATTGATAAATTATTCATTTTCAATATACCTCCCTTTTTTATAATATACTATTATATTACAATAAATAATATATTACCCTTAAATTCATTAAGAATATTTTGATATACTATGAAAAATAATAATTAAGGAAAGAGATGAATATAAATGATAAAGCCCCAGAGTTTTGTATCCCTAATCAAGATGAAGTTGAGATATGTTTAAGAGATTTAAAAGGTAAATGGATAGTATTATATTTTTATCCAAAAGATAATACTCCCGGTTGTACAACTCAAGCTTGTGATTTTACATCTGATGAGCCAGAGTTTGATGAATTAGATGCAGTTATATTAGGAGTAAGTCCAGATAGTCCTAAAAAACATAGAAATTTTATAGAGAAAAAAGAGTTAGGTATAACTTTATTGTCTGATGAAAAAAAAGAGGTTTGTGAAGCTTATGGAGTTTGGCAACTTAAAAAAACATTTGGAAAAGAGTATATGGGTGTAGTTAGAAGTACTTTTATTATAAATCCTCAAGGTGATATAGTGGCTATTTGGGAAAAAGTAAGAATAAAAGAGCACTCTATAGAAGTAAGAGAAGAGTTAATCAAACTACAAAATAGTAACTAGTAATTTGTAAATATAGAAGAAAAATAATATTTTTTATTTATTTTTTTTCTTCTAACTCATCTCTTAAACTATTAAGCTTATGTTGATATGATTTAATTTTTTTATCATCTTTCTCTTTACCTATTTTTATTATTAGTTTATTTATCTCTATTCTTATTTTATTTTTCTCTTGAGTATTAAGATTCTTTTTTATATTACTATATATTTTATAAGATGTTAAAATAGTAAGAACCATAAACAGATACAAACTAATCTCTAAAGTTATATGAATATCAGGATTAAACTGAATATATGCGATAGTAAAAAATATAATTATACCTGGAATTAAAAGAAACATCATTTCTCCTTATTTAGATATATCACTCTATATACCATAGGTACATAATATAGATTTAATATAGTAGCCCACACTATCCCAAATCCTAAAGCTACTGCCATTGGTTGAAGTATAAGTGATTGACCAGATGCAAAAAATATAAGAGTACTAAGCCCTAATATTGTAGTGAGTGATGTAAGAAGTATAGGTCTAAGTCTTAGAAGAGCATACTCTTTCATCTCTTCTAAATTTTTAGCTTTTTGTATAAAGTCCATCATAATAATACCATCATTTACTATAACACCTGCAAGTCCAATTATACCTATTAACCCTGGCATAGTTAGATTTAATCCCATAATAAAATGACCGATAAGAACACCTAGTACAGAAAAAGGTATAGTTGATAATATTATTAAAGATTTTACAATACTATCAAACATCCAAACTAAAGAGATAAATATAAGAATTAAAGCTATTATAAAAGCTTCTATCATCTCTTGTATAACTTTTTCATTCTCTTGTTGCTCCCCCTTTATTTGGATATTTACATTATCTTTTAGAGTATCCAAAGTTGATTGAAGCTCTAAGTATATCTCAGCAGAGGTAAGTTTGCCATTTAGAGATGCTGTTATACTTTGTACCCTTTTACCATCATCTTTAAATATTTGACTAAGACTATTTATAGTTTGAAATGAGATAACATCTTTTAATAAAACCATTGAGTTACTATTTGGTATATTTATCTCAAAATTATCTAAAGATATTTTTTTATCTTTATTTTTACTTTGAAATACAATATTAACTATACCTGTATCATCATACATCTTTGCAAATGATGCTTTAAAATAGAAAGGTTTTAAACTATTTACTATATTTGTTTCTGTAAATCCCAATGTTTGACCATAGCTATTAACACTAAATTTTAAATCTACATTTCCTAAAACTATATCATCTGCTATATTTTTAACACCACCTATCTCTTCTAATCTATTTTTAATAGTTCTTATTGCATCTGATACATCTTTTGAATCTCCATTTAGAGCTATCTCTATATCGTGTTCAACTATACCAGCACCCGGGACTATTACATTTAACTCATTAAACTTTTTAATATCATCTTTTAATAATTTTTGTATTTGATTTGCTATAGTATTTGCACTTTGTACTCTTCTCATATCTGTATCATCATATTTTGGACTAAGGATAGGATTTATATATTTATCAAAAAAGTTTAAAGCTTTTCTCTCTTGTAGATTTATAAATATTTGAAAGTAAAACTCCTCATTTTGTGGAATTTGTTTACCATCTAATTTAAGCCCAATAATAGAGCTAATAGAATCTATCTCATCTCCTAATTGAAAATCATTAAGTAGTTTATCTTCTAGCTCTTTTACTTTCTCTTCTGTTTCATATATAGAGTTACCAGCCCCAATAGAACCAGAAACATAAATTTGAGTTGTATCAAAAGATGGCATAAATTCAAATTTTAGAAGTTTTGAAAATGTAAATGTAAGAAAAATAATTGATGATACTAAAATAATTAAAGAAAAATATTTTGACTTTAATATAAAATCTAATAGATATTTATAAAGCTTTTTATTTAATTGCCATATTTTATCAGACTTTTTACCATCTTTATTTACTACAAATGAGTGTTTTGCATGAAGTGGTAAAAAGAAAAAGGCTTCTAGTAAAGAACTAATTAATAAAATAGATATCATAATAGGGAGTATTTTCATAAATACACCTGTTTCACCTGTCATTAAAAGTATAGGTAAAAAAGCAAAAATAGTTGTAGCCGTTGCCGTTAAAACAGCAGGATAAACTTCAACTGCTCCATCAAGAGCTGCTGTTAATTTATCTTTCCCCATCTCTAAATGTCTATATATATTCTCTCCAACAACAATAGCTTCATCAACAAGCATACCCAAAGCTAATAAAGCCCCTAAAAGTGAAAGCATATTGATACTATATCCTAATTGTTGAGCAGTTATTAAACCTATCATAAAACTAGTTGGTATCCCAACAGCAACTACAAATGCAATTCTTATATTTATAAATAAAAATAGAGCTAAAGATAAAAGCATCACACCAAAAAGTATATTTGATACAACTGTATTTAATCTATTTTTTATCCAAACAGATGTATCTGTATATGTATCAAAAGATATATCTTTATATTCTTTTTGCTCTTGTTTTAGTATATTTTTTATCTGTTTTACTAACTTTATACTATCGCCTGTTAAACCTTTGTTTATACCTATTGATATGTTTTTTTGTCCATTAAAATGTGAGATTGTATTTACATCTGCTAATTTATATTCAATTCTTGCTATATCCTTTAGATAAATACTTATATTTTGAAGTTTTAGTATCATATTGTTTAATTTAACTAAATCTTTTTCACCATTTTGACTACTTATATAATAGTGAGTACCTTTATCTTTTATAATACCAGCTGGAAAAATAGAACTTGTTTGGGATATCAAAGATATAACCATATTTTTATCTATACCATAAGCTTCTATTTTTTGATTATCAAAAGTTATTAAAAGCTCTTTATCACTATCTCCCCAAATAGAAATATCACTTAAATCATCTAAAGTTACTAGTTTTTGTTTTAAATCTGAAGCTACATCTAGTAGATACTCTTTTGGTTTATCTCCAAATACAGCAATAGTTATAAGTGGAAAAGAGTGGGTAATCACTTTTACAATTGGTTCATCCATATCTATTGGTAGATTTGATTTTGTTTTTGATACGATATCTTTTATATCATTTAAACTATCTGTGATATTAGAGCCACTTTTTAAAGATACTTTTATATTAAAAAATCCTGTTTTAACAACTGTTTCAATATCTTTTATTTCACTTAATGAAGATAACTCATCTTCTATTTTTTCAACAGATAGTTTATCTAGCATATCACTACTAGCCCCAGCATAATTACCTGTAATAGATATAGCATCTAGTGAGGCTGGAGGAAATATCTCTTTTGGGATTTTTATATATGAAAATATAGATAATATAAAAATAAAAAAAAGTAGCATATAATTAAGTATTGGTTTCTCTAAACCAAATTTTATAATATATTTAATCATGAAGATAACTTATCTAAAACAAACCTTTCAAGGTCTGAATGTTTTATCTCCTCCTCTAAAGCTATTTGATATATCTTTGCTACTTCTTTATTATATTCTTCATAAGAAAATAGAGGAAAATGTAATTTCCAAATCTCTTTTATCCTTTTTTTAGCAATTGTATCTCTAGTCCACTCTTTGAAAAAATTAAATATACCAAATAATAAAACTGTAAAAAATATAGCTAATATAATAGAAGCATGACAATCTATATTTTGAAATATATTATGAAACATATATCCTATAGGTATTATAATTATATGTGATAAAACTAAAAATAGAAAATAAGCCCTAAAAAGTCTTATTCTAAATCCTAGCTTTGAGCCATCTAGTTTCATACCTTCATTAAAAAGTTGATTTGCTTCTAATAAAGGTATTAGCTTTACAGGTTGACTTGATATATTATATATATAACTTACCATTTTATCTTTTATTATATCTATCATCTTTTATCCTTTTAAAAATATTTTTTTACACTCTTTAAAAGATTATCTTTTGCTTCTTGAATATTTGAAGTATCTATAGTTAATCCAGCTGCATTTTTATGACCACCACCATTAAACTCTTGAGCTATTATAGATACATCTAAATCATCTTTACTTCTTAGAGAAACTCTAGCTTTACCTTTTTTATCTCTAATATATCCTACTGCTTCAACTATAGATATTTTTAAAATCATATCTACTACATCATCAGATTCTGTAAGTGTAGCACCTGTTTCATCTAACCATTTTGGTTCTAGATATACTGTTGCAAATTTACCCTCAAAGTGTAACTCTAAAGTATCTAATATTTTTGGAAGTATTCTATATTTTGCTAAGCTAT
>JAYELQ010000020.1:0-9618 GCA_034717655.1 Campylobacterota bacterium | reverse complement strand
TCTGTAAGTGTAGCACCTGTTTCATCTAACCATTTTGGTTCTAGATATACTGTTGCAAATTTACCCTCAAAGTGTAACTCTAAAGTATCTAATATTTTTGGAAGTATTCTATATTTTGCTAAGCTATCTCTTCTTGTAAGATTATTTGATAGTTTTGTTAAGGAAATATCTGTTTGAAGTAGTTTTTCAACTATTCTAAAAGTATCTTTATTTGTCCTAGGTGTTGTAAATGCTATACTATCATCATAAATACCTGTATATAAACATTGAGCTATATCTTTTGAGATATTTATATTATTTACTTCAAAAAAGTGATATATTAGTTCTGCAGTACTAGCTTTTGAATCATCTACAATATTTATATTTGCAAAGTTTGTATTTGTTTGATGGTGGTCTATATTTATAATTTTTGCATTATGTTCAACATCTATCCCAACTCTTTTTTGGTCTGCACAATCAACATAAATAATTAAATCATAATATTTTGGTATTTGATGAGTTATTTTATCAAACTTTGGTAAAAAGTCTAATACTCTTGGTAACTCTTTTGAGAGATTAAAAACTTTATGTTTTATCTTATTTTCATACATAAAATTACTTAAACTTAATGCACACGATATAGTATCTGCATCTGGATTTATATGTGTTACTATTAAAATATAGTGTGACTCTTTTATTAAATCTAAACTTTTTTTATAATTATTTATATTTTCTTGTGAAATCATAATTTATCCTATTTTTTTTACTAATTGTTGAGGTAATATACCTAAGTTCTCTTCTAAAAGTTTTGTATCACCGTGTTGAATATATATATCATTATATTCAAATGTTTTTACTTTTATATCTAAATCATATTGACTAATAAATTCTAAAATAGCACTTCCCACTCCTCCTTGGGCTTGACTATCACTAAATATATACCATTTTTTAGTATATTTTGATAATTCTATTAATAAATCTTTATCTAATGGTTTTACAAATCTAAGGTCTATAATAGAGCATTCATTTTCATATAGTTTTTCAGTTTCTATAGCTCTTGATACACCCGCACCATAACCTATAAATACTATATCACTATCTTTTTTATTCTTTAATATTTCCCCTTTTCCATATATAAAAGGTGTAGATGGGTATTCTAGTTGTTTAAATGCACCTCTTGGATACCTTATTGCTAAAGGTGTTTCAAAGCTTTCTGCAAACTCTAAAGAGAACTCTAAACCTAAACTATCTCTAGGGGCTAATAGAGTCATATTTGGTAAAAACCTTAAAAAACTTATATCAAATTGCCCTTGGTGTGTTTCACCATCAGCCCCAATAATTCCAGCTCTATCAATTGAAAAAACTATAGGTAGATTTAATAAACAAGCATCATGTACAATTTGGTCAAATCCCCTTTGTAAAAATGTAGAATATATAGTTACAAATGGTTTAAATCCATCTTTAGCCATAGCTGCCATAGATGTAACTGCATGTTGTTCTGCAATCGCAACATCCCAAAATCTATCTGGAAATTCAGATATAACTTTGTCTATACCTGTACCACTTGGCATAGCAGCTGTTACACCTACTATTTTATTATTATTTTTTGCTAAGCTATATAGTTTATCACTAAAAATAGATGTTGCTGATTTATCACTATCTTTTTTATGAAATTCACCTGTTTCTTTATCAAAAGGTGCTACTCCGTGCCAATGTTCGTGCTGACCTTCTGCAATAGGATAACCTTTACCTTTTGTTGTTTTTGCATGTATAATTACAGGTTTTTTTAAATTCTTTGCTAATATTAAGGTATCTATTATTTCTTCTATATTATGCCCATCTATAGGACCTATATAATCAATTCCCATCTCTTCAAATATAATACCTGGAGTGATTAATTTTAAACTCTCTTCTATTCTTTTAGCTATATAGTCTGTACCTTGAGGCATATAGTTTTTAACTATATGGTCTATTTTCTCTTTAAAACCTTGATAAAGTTTACCTGCTAATAGTTTACTAAGATGTTTACTAATAGCACCTATAGGCTTTGCTATACTCATCTCATTATCATTTAATATTATAATAACTGGAAGTTTAAGATATCCAAGCTCATTAAGAGCTTCATATACCATACCTGCTGTCATACTTCCATCACCTATCATAACAATAGGTATTTTATTTCCATTACTTAATTTATTTGCTTTTGCAGCTCCAACTGCTAATGAGATAGATGTAGAGCTATGACCAGCTACAAAATAATCAGAATCAGACTCTTTTGGTTTTGTAAAACCACTTAGTCCCTGAAATTGTCTAATTGTTTCAAACTCTTCCC
This sequence comes from Campylobacterota bacterium, assembly GCA_034717655.1. Lineage (GTDB taxonomy): Bacteria > Campylobacterota > Campylobacteria > Campylobacterales > Arcobacteraceae > JAIOSF01. Next base: position 7,307 of record JAYELQ010000020.1, on the reverse strand, counting down.
ATCTATTTGTAAGAAGTTTATGTGGATAGCATTGGTGGGATACATCAAAAATAAATGGATCATATTTACTATCAAAAACTTTATGCATAGCTATAGTTAATTCAACAGCTCCTAAAGTTGAGCTAAAATGTCCACCATTACGAGAGATTACATCTATAATTCTATCTCTAATCTTTTGGGCAGTATCATTTAATTCGTCTATATTCTTATCTTTTATATTCATCTATATTTTTATCTCCTAAATATCAACTTCCCAAAAAAACTCTATCCAATTTATCGCTTCATTTATTGTAAAATCTGGCTGTATTAAAGCATTTTTTTTATAAAATAGAGAAGCTATTTTATATTCACAATTTGGATAGATATTATTTAAAATGTTAATTATCTCAACCATAGTTTCACCACTATCTATAATATCATCTACTATTAATACTTTTTTACTATTATTTAAGTTTGGTATATTAGATATTTTAAAATCATCTAGTTTTTTATCATCGTCATAATGTATAGAGTTAATAGTATATAACTCTCTTTTATCTAATCCTTGAGATAATAGATGTCCAAAAGTTAAACCACCTCTAGCTATAGCTACAATAGTATCAGGATTATAAGTTTCTATTTTTGGTAATAAGTTTTTACAATCTCTTAGACATTCATTATAGCTATAGTATTGTTTATTACCCATTCAATAGTTTACTTAAAGTATCAAATACTATTGTATTTTGTTCATCTCTACCTATTGTAATTCTAAGGGCATTAAAACCATACCCTGTCATATCTCTTACAATAATACCTTTTTCTAGTAAATTCTGAGATATCTGTTTTGAAGATTTACTACCCATATACATAGTGATAAAGTTTGTATAACTAGGTATAAACTCTAACCCTTGCTCTTTTGCAAACTTTTCATATCTTTTCATTTGCTCAAAGTTTTTAACAATAGTTTCTGATACAAAACTTTCATTTTTTAGTGCTTCTATAGCACCTTCTAAAGATAGAGTTGTTATATTAAAAGGTGGTCTTAATTTATATAGATTACTAATTATATTTTTATTTGCAACACCATAACCTACTCTCATTCCACCTAAAGAGTATGCTTTTGAAAATGTACCTAGATATATAACATTTGAGTATCTATTGATAACATCATCTACTATAATCTCTTTTTTATTATCTTTATATTTTGCATACTCTTGATATGCCCCATCTAATACTACTAAAGTATTTTTATCTATCTCATCAATAAACTCATAAACATCAATAGCATCCAAACACTCACCCAAAGGATTATTAGGTAAACATAAAAATATAACATCAGGTTTCTCTTTTTTATAAATCTCTCTAAACTCATCTAATATATGCAAATCACTTGGAGTTTTTAAGATAGTAGCACCTGTTTGTTTTGTATATATCTCATACATTGCAAATGTTGTTTTTGCCATAAGAACTTTTGAATCTTTATTACATTTAGAGTGGATACAAAACTCTATAATTTGGTCACTTCCTGCACCAATTATAATATTATTCTCTTCTACTTTAAATTTACTTGCTAATGATTCTTTTAATTGATACATAGAATCATCTGGATAAACATAAGCATTTATAGCTTTTCTAGCTATAGCATCGACGACACTAGGAGCTGTTCCATAAGGGTTCTCATTTGAAGCTAATTTTATTATATCTCTTGAATCTATACCATATTCTCTTACTACTAACTCTATTGGTTTTCCAGCTTCATATACATTTAAATTTTCTAATACACTATTAAATATCATCTTCTTCCCTTACATAACTTCCTAAGAATTTTATCTCTTTTTTATACTTTTTAAATATCTTTTTTACTTTCTTATTATCTTTATGAGCATTAAATTCTATAAAGAATGTCGATATACCTTCAACTATATGTGATTTTATTTTAGTTAAATTTATTTTTGCTTTATTAAAGTCATTTAAAAATTTTACTAATATACCAGCTTCATTTGGTAGTTGAACTAAAATAGAAGTTTTATCATCTTCACTTTCCCCATTTTCAAAATTAGATATTATTAAAAATCTTGTACGATTATTACCTTTATCTTCTATATTTTGAAATAAAACAGGTAGATTATAAAGTTTTGCACCAATATTTGAACAAATAGCTGCACTATTTTTCATTTGTTTAGCTAGTTTAGCTGCTTTTGCTGTTGAATCAACAGGTATTAATTCACACTCATCTAATCCTAAATCTTGTAAAAATTTATGACATTGGTCAAATGCTATATCTTTTGAATATATTTTTTTAATATCTTTTATATTATCACATTTTGTAGCTAAAGTGTGATGTATATCTATTATAACTTCTGATATGATTTTTAAATTATATTTATTAAAACAATTAATAGTATCACTTACAATTCCATTACTACTATTTTCAATAGGTATCACACCAAATTTAGCTTTACCATTTGAAACTTCTCTAAAAACACCTTTAATAGAACCAATAGATAGGTAAGAACTCATAGCACCAAACCTACTCTCTGCTGCTTGATGTGTAAAACTACCCTCAGGACCTAAATATGCTACATTTTCAGGTAACTCTATATTTCTACTAATTGCAAATATCTCTAAAAATAGTGCTTCTATAGCTGTTTTGTTTAGAGTTCCATTTTGTTCTAAAGACTCTTTTTCAAGTCTTTCTATAATAGATTTTTCTCTCTCCGGTCTATATATAGCCCCACCACTTTTAGCTTTTACAACACCAACTTGATGAACTGTTTGCATCCTTTTATTTAAAAGCTTAAGTACTCTACTATCAATATTATCTAAAGTATCTCTTAATATATCTAACTCTTTTTTTTCATTATTCATATCTATTATTTACCTTTTTATTAAAACTTTTTCTCTTTAGCATCTGTTACAACTTGATTTGCTATATGATGTGTATCTATAGTAATTCTTTCAACTTCTGAAATCATATTTTCACTTTTATTTGTTCTTTTTTGTATCGATTCTATATTATTTAAAATATTTTCTGTAGAATCTTGTTGATTTTTAGATGCATTTGAAACTGTTTGAATTAATTTTATAGTTGCTGTAATTTGCTCATTTAAATCTAAAAATCCATTTTGCATTTGACTTGATATCTCTTTACCTTCATTTGCTTTATCTGTAGCACTTTGAACAAGCTCTTTTATCTCTTTTGCAGCATCTGCACTTCTATTTGCAAGATTTCTAACCTCTTGTGCAACAACTGCAAAACCTTTACCAGCTTCACCTGCTGTTGCTGCTTCTACTGCTGCATTTAAACTTAATATATTTGTTTGAAATGATATCTGGTCTATAATAGTAATAGCTTCATTTATAGAGTTAACTTGTTGTGAAATCTCATCCATCTCTTGAGTTGTTTTAATTGCTAACTCTTTACCATTTTCTACAGATTTTGTTACACTATTTGCATAATCTGCCATATTAATAGCACTTTTATTTGTACTTCTTATTGCATTTGTAGCATCATTTAAAAGATGAACACTATTTTCTAATTCAATAGATTGCTCTTTTAGAAAGTTTTTTATATTTGAAACAGAATCTTCTAAAATAATAGTATCTTTTTCTAATTGTGTTCCATTTTTTAAATTTATACCTGCATTACTTGTTAAGCTTTCACCTAAAGAGTTTACTTTTTCAAAAACATCTTTCATAGTCCCTTCTATATTATTAGATATAGATATTCTTTGTCTATAATCATTATTATCATAAGATGTTAGGTTATGAGATATATCTTGCATCCTTTTACCTGTATCTAAAATAAGTTGATTTACTAAGCTTTTAAGTTCATTAATTTCAGGGTTATTAGCTATACTATTTATTTGTATATCATAAGTTCCATTTGCTGCTTTTTTACATACCTCTTTTGCTTCATTTATAACTTGATTATCTTTATCAACACCCTTTACAGTAGCTTTAATATTTTTATTTACAGAATTAACAAGCTCCCCTATCTCATCATTAGTGTATCCATCAATATACCCTACCTCTTTTTGCTCTTTATTTATATATCTAAAAAACATCTCTAAACCTTTTTGAAATATATCAATAGGTTGTGTAGCTGTTCTTATTAACCAAGTCATAAATATAGTTATAAAAAATAATACTGTAATAGCTTGTATTATTAAATTATAAACAGTACTATCTATAATTAAATCTGATTTCTCCATATTAAAAGTAAGGTCCATAACACCTATAACATCACCAATTTGCTGATTTACATGACAATATAAACATTCATTTTTTGCTATCATTGGTGTTAGGGTTCTTATTGTATGGGAGTTACCATCATCAATCTCTATAGTTTTCTTCTCTTTAGATGCAAAAACATCTAAAGTATCTCTATCTGTAGTATAACTACTAGTAGGGGTAAATAACTCTATAACATCTCTACCTTTTGCAACTACTAATTTATCAAGCCCCTCAATCTCTTCTCTACTTTTTCTTTCAGCTTCCTCTATTATAGTAGCATCACCTGTATTCATAGCAGTTCTTAGATTTAAGAATATTGAGTCTGTTAGTTGGTCTAGTGATGATTTAGTATTTGATTTTGCAAGGTCATCCATCTTATAAGCAGATGTAAAAACTGAAATTAAGTTACTTAATACTAAAACCAGTATTGTTGGCAATATAATTTTTGTTCTTATTCTCATCTTACCAAACTTAGTGTTATCTTTATTCATTATTTATCCCTTTATTATTTAATAGTTTTTTATTTTAAATATTTCTCTTCGTGTTTTATTAAATCTTCAAAAGTTTCTCTTTCTCTTATTTGTCTATCTTCATTATTTTCAATAGCAATTTCAGCAACTTTCCCTCTTGTATTATAATTACTAGCCATTGTAAAACCATAAGCCCCAGCACTATAAATAGCTAATAGGTCATTGTGTTTTGTAAGTGGTAAGTTTATATTTTTAGCAAAAAAATCTCCACTTTCACAAACAGGTCCAACAACATTACAATCACTAACATCTTTATCTTTCCCAATAACTTCAATTTTATGATAAGCATCATATAAACTAGGTCTTAAAAGGTCATTCATAGCACCATCAACTATAACAAATCTTTTATCACCATTTACTTTTTCATATAACACTTTTGTTACAAAAGTACCACTGTTTCCAACTATAAATCTACCTGGTTCACAAACTACTGTTATATCAAGTCCAAAAAGTGCTTCCATTATTGTTTGAGCATATTCATAAGTATCTATTAATATCTCATCATCATATACAATACCTAATCCACCACCAACATCAAAGAACTTTAGTTCTATTTTTAGAGCTTGGTGAAGATTTCTTACTAAATCAGCTACAAGGTTTACAGCTTCTTTTATAGGTTCTAATTGTGTTAATTGACTACCTATATGGCAATGTATCCCTATAGGGTCTAAAAATTCAGAGTTTTTTGCCATAATATACATTCTTTTTGCAGTTCCAATATCAACACCAAATTTATTTTCGTGAAGTCCTGTAGAGATATAAGGGTGAGTTTTAGGGTCTATATTTGGATTTACCCTTATAGATATTCTAGCTTCTTTATTTAGCTCTTTTGCCATAGCTTCAACTCTATGTAGTTCAGCTTCACTCTCAACATTTATCATTAATATATCAAACTCTAAAGCCTCTTTTATCTCATCATCTGTTTTTCCAACACCTGAAAAAATAATTTTATATTTTGCAATACCAACTTTTAAAGCTCTTTTAACTTCTCCAATACTTACACAATCAGCACCACTTCCCATATCTGCTAAATGTTTTACAACACTTAAATTTGAGTTTGCTTTAATTGCATAAGATATTAAAGATTTTCTTGCTTTAAAAGCACTTTTTAACTCTTGATATTGTTGTGTAATATGGTCAAAATCATATACATAATAAGGTGTTTGATATTTTTGGGCTAACTCTTGAAAATTTATATTATTACTCATATTTTTAATCCTCTAATACCAATGCTTTAACACCTGGTAAAATTTTACCCTCAATTAACTCTAAAGAAGCTCCACCACCTGTAGATATAAAACTCATATCATCTTCATCTCCAGTTCTTCTTACTAAATCAGCAGTATCTCCACCACCAACTACTGTAGTAGAGTAGCTAGAAGCAACAGCATGAGAAAGTTTTGTACTACCTTTTGCAAATTTATCCATCTCATAAACACCCATAGGACCATTCCATAAAATAGTATGTGCATCTTCAATAGCTTGAGCAAATAGTAAAGCTGAAGCAGGTCCAATATCTAATCCCATCCAGTTTTTTGGTATCTCTTGAACTGTTACAGCCTTTGCAAATGCTTCACTATCAAATGCTTCTGCTGCTATAACATCTACAGGTAGATAAAATTTTACACCTAACTCTTTTGCTTCTTCCATTATTTTTATAGCTTCTGGTATTAAATCATCTTCAACTAAAGAGTTTCCAACTTCATAACCTAATGCTTTTAAAAATGTAAAAGCCATACCACCACCTATAATAATTTTATCAACTTTTGGTACAAGATTATATAATGCTTCAAGTTTTCCACTTACTTTACTACCACCAACTATAGATACAAATGGTCTTTTAGGCTCTTCAATTATATGGTAAAAGAATTTAATCTCTTTTGCAAGTAAAAAACCAGCTGCTTTGCTCTTTTTATTGAAATGTTGAGCTATCCCTTCAACTGAAGCGTGAGCTCTATGTGATACACCAAAAGCATCATTAATATAAACATCTGCCATTGAAGCTAAAGTTTTTGAAAGTTCAGGGTCATTTTTTGTTTCCCCCTCTTCAAATCTCATATTTTCTAAAAACATAATCTCACCAGATTTTAACTCTTTTGCCATATCTAATGTCTCTTTACATATTATACTAGGAGCTAATTTAATACTGTCTAGTTTTAATAAAGTTTTTAATCTTTGTTTTACAGGCTTTAGACTATATTTAGCTTCAAAACCATTTTTTGGTCTTCCAAAGTGTGATGCAATTATAATAGCACAATCATTATCTATACAATATCTAATTGTATTTAATGCTGATTTTATTCTTCTATCATCTGTAATATTTTGATACTCATCAACAGGTACATTAAAGTCACATCTTAAAAAAACTTTTTTACCTACAATATCTATTTTATTTATCTCTTGTAATTTCATTTGATTAATACTCCTAGTGAATTATTTTAGTAATTTTTCTGTATATTTTATCAAAATAGTTATTAAAATCTAATTTTGATAAAATGTAAGTAAAATTAAGATACAATTTAAGTAGTAAAAGTTAAGGTATTAAAATGGATAATAATTTTA
>JAYELQ010000019.1:0-3727 GCA_034717655.1 Campylobacterota bacterium | reverse complement strand
AATGTTAAAAAATACATAAAAAAATATTTTATTAGACAGTGATTTTATAGATATTGAAAATAGGATAAATTTATTGATTAAAAATCAAGAGTTTCAAAATATGCTTAAAAATAGTAGTTATACAAAAGAGCAATCTTTGATATTTAATAATGAGCATAAAATAATAGATTTATTGATAAAGAAAGATGATAGTTATATAGTTGTAGATTATAAAACAACACTACAAAAAAGTTATCAGCATATAAAACAAGTTTCTAATTATACTCAAGGGATAAAAGATATAACAAAAAGTGAAAATGTAAAAAGTTGTTTAGTATATCTACATAAAGATAATATAGATATAGTTTTCTAAAAATTTATTAAAAATGTTGAATTTATAATAATTCTTGCTTATAAATCTCTTCATCAAATGATACAAGAACTTTACTATTATATTCTACAATAGGTCTTTTTAGAAGCATATTCTCTTTACAAAGCCATTGTAGTTTACCTTCATCATCAAGATTTAACTCTTTTAGTTTTAAATCTCTATATTTTGTACCTCTATTATTAAAAAGTATATTTATATCAATTTTTGAGGCAAAATATTTAACTTTTTCATCATCTAAAGGTGTAGCTCTAAAGTCTATAAAATTATACTCTAACTCATTATTTTTACAAAACTTTATAGCTTTTCTAACTATATTACAAGTTTTTATTCCGTATATATTTATCATATTTTCCCTTTTTTATAATGCATTTATCTCATCTATAGTATAACAAGTACCTAAAATTTGATTAATCTCTTGAAGTTGAAAAGGTGTTACAATTTCAACTTCCATCTCTTGTTGTGTATCAACTGAGTAATCTATATTGTTAATAGGAGCAAAGAGTAATCTCCCTTGCTCTATCTTATAATAACCCTCATCACCTAAAGCCCAAGGTGTATCATATAAAATCATTTATGTATTAAATTTGATGACTTTCATTCTTTAAAAGTTCTTTCCCATTCATAGATAAATAGCTATTTAAAGCTCCGACATAAGCCCTAGCAGATGCTACCATTGTATCTACATTTAATCCGTGACCAATCATTGGTGGATTAATATCATTAAAAGTAACTTGACAAGTTACCTTTGCTAAAGCATCTTTACCTTGACTTACAGCTTGTACTTTGTAATCTTTTAATATTCCAGAATATCCTGTAATTCTATCTATTGTTTTAAAAATAGCATCCATAGCACCATCACCTATAGATGCATCTGTTTTCTCAATATCATTATGTTTTATAGTTACAACAGCACTTGGAACACCATTACTACACGCTTGAATTTGAACTGCTGTTATCTCAAATATTTTATTATTATTTAATTTTTCATCTGTCATAATCATACGAATATCATCATCTAAAATATCTTTTTTCTTATCACATAATATTTTAAACCTTTCAAAAGAGCCATTTAATTGTTCATCTTGAATATCTGTAAATCCTAATTGCTCTAATTTATCTTTAAATGCAGCACGACCTGAATGTTTACCTAAAACAATACTGTTATTTTTAAGAATACCTATATCTTCAGGTCTCATTATCTCATAAGTTTCTGCATTTTTCAACATACCATCTTGGTGTATACCACTTTCGTGAGCAAATGCATTTTTACCAACTATTGCTTTATTTGGTTGTGGTTCTATACCTGTAATATCAGCTACCATTTTAGAAGCTCTATATATCTCTTTTGTATTTATATTTGTAGTATAACCAGAAAACATATCTTTTCTAGTTTTTAATGCCATCACTATCTCTTCCATAGCAGCATTTCCAGCTCTCTCCCCTAAACCATTTATAGTACACTCAACTTGCCTAGCTCCTGCTTCTATACCTGCTAAAGTATTTGCTACCCCTAAACCTAAGTCATTATGGTTATGTAAAGATATAATAGCATCACTTTTTATCTCATCTATAAAATCAACCATAGTTTTTACCATACTACCAATCTCATTTGGTAATCTATATCCAACTGTATCAGGTAAATTTATAGTCCTAGCACCAGCTTCTATAACAGCTTGCGTTATCTCTTTCATAAAAGGTATCTCACTTCTACCTGCATCTTCTAATGAAAACTCCACATCATCTACAAAAGTTTTTGCATACTCTACAGCGTGAATAGCTCTTTTTATAACTTCATCAGAACTCATTTTTAACTTATATTGCATATGTATTGGGCTAGTTGCTATAAAAGTATGTATCCTTTTTAAGTTTGCACTTGCCACTGCTTCCCCTGCTGCTTTTATATCTCTATCAACTGCTCTTGCTAAAGAACATATTCTACTACCATTGATAGTTGAAGCTATTTGTGAAATAGCATCAAAATCACCAGGGCTAGCTGCTGCAAATCCTGCTTCTATTACATCTACATTTAATTTCTCTAATTGTTGAGCTATTTGTATTTTTTCTGCTGTATTCATAGAAGCACCAGGAGATTGTTCTCCATCTCTTAATGTTGTATCAAATATTATTATATTCTTCATAGTATTACCTTTGTTATATTAAAAAATTTTAGTTGTGATTGGATTACTTTTTTGATTAAAAAATTGATTAGAGTTGAAGTAGAAGTAGGTTTGTGATTTTTATGATTTTAAATTTTGTTATAAATGTAACTCTCATTTTCCACCCCTTATTTTATATAATATCTTTTCTTTATTATATTTAAAAAGTTATTAAATAAAACTGATAGAGGTTCAATAAATAAAAAAAGGTAGGTAAAAAATACCTACCTTTTTTAAAGTATAATTAAATTTTTATTATTTAGATGCTAATGCAGATTTTGCACTTTCAACAACTACTTGAAATGATGCATAATCATTCATAGCCATATCTGCTAAAATTTTTCTATCTAATGTAATACCTGCTAATGTAAGACCGTTTATAAATTTAGAATAACTTATATCATTTAATCTACAAGCAGCATTTATTCTAACAATCCAAAGTTTTCTAAAATCTCTTTTCTTTTGTCTTCTATCTCTGTAAGAATATACTAATGCATGTTCTACAGCCTCTTTTGCTTTTCTAAAATGTTTTCTTCTACCACTGTAGAATCCTTTAGCCATTTTAAGAATTTTTTTATGTCTTGCTCTTCTTACTGTACCAGTTTTTACTCTTGGCATATTATTTCCTTATCTTTACCTTAATACTTTCATATATGGGTGTTTGTATTTTATACAAAACTTGTCCGAATTAAATCGGAGGGACTAAACTTATTTTAAAAAAATTAAATAAAGACTATGCTTTATTTAACATTCTTTTTACATTTGTTGAATCTGCATCATCAACAACTTGTGGACCTCTAAGGTTTACTTTTCTTTTTTGGCTCATTTTAGTAAGAATGTGACTTCTAAAAGCACTTCCCCTTTTAATTTGACCATTTTTTTTCACTTTAAATCTTTTTAAAGCTCCACTGTTAGTTTTCATTTTTGGCATTGTTAGACTCCTTTGAAAAATTTTAATTAAAACGATAGCTTAAATTAAGTTTTGTATTATATCTTTTTTTACTTAAAAGTTCTTAAAAAAGCATATAATTATAGGTAAATCCCATGAAAAATAAAAATTAGCTTAAAATAATCTATATAGTTATATAAATAGAGCTTTTTAAGAAAATTTACTCTAAAAACAATAAAAAATGACTTTTTTTAAAATACAAAATAATTTAGTATCTTCTTTAATATCCGAAAAACAGGGCTTTAAGTTTAT
>JAYELQ010000018.1:0-3749 GCA_034717655.1 Campylobacterota bacterium | reverse complement strand
ATAATAATCAAAATATTAAAGAGTTTATAGCTATAAGACACGATATCACAAAACTTGAGAATTATAAAAAACTTTTAAAAAATAAATTAGATAAATATAGTGGTATTGTTAATGAATATGTAATTATATCTAATACTGACCTAAAAGGTTATATAACTTTTGTAAGTGAAGCTTTTTGTAAGGTAAGTGGATATACTAAAGATGAATTAGTTGGTTCAAACCATAATATTGTTAGACATCCAGATGTAGATAAAAAAGTTTACAAAGATTTATGGAATACAGTTAAAAAAGGTAATGTTTGGAAAGGTGAAGTTAAAAATAGAAAAAAAGATGGTGGATATTATTGGGTATATGCTATAATTTCTCCTATTTTTGATGAGAATAATAAAATAACAGGATATACAGCAGTAAGACAAGATATAACAGATAAAAAAATCATTGAAGAGATATCTCAAAAAGATAAATTAACTCAAATATATAATAGAGTAAAACTAGATGAAGTGTTATCAGCTGAGATTGAGAGAAACAGAAGATATCAAGTAGATTTTAGTGTTATACTACTTGATATAGATAAGTTTAAATCTGTAAATGATAACTATGGGCATAATGTGGGTGATATTATATTAAAACAAACAGCAAATCTACTAAACAATAGCTTAAGAAAAACAGATACTTTAGGAAGATGGGGTGGAGAAGAATTTTTAATAATCTGTACAAATACAAAACTTGAAGGGGCTTTTAATTTAGCTGAACATCTAAGGAAAAAAATGGAACAATTTAAGTTTGACCATATAGGTAGAGTAACAGCTAGTTTTGGTGTTTCTATATATAATAAAGGTGAAACAGAAGAGATACTTTTAAAAAAATGTGATGATGCATTATATCAAGCAAAAAAGAATGGTAGAAATAGAGTAGAAAAAAAATAAAATATAGTAGATGATATTTATAAATAAACTGATGATTTTCTTTATGAAACAAAAGACTCAGATAGAAATAAAGTTGTAGTAAACTTTCAAGAGGAAAATAACAATGTATAAAAATTTTGAAACAAAAACAAAAGTATTACTATTTATATCTATAATACTTTTAGCATTTGTAACTATTTTAGTAGGAAATATATATTATGGTGAGAAAGATAATTTATCAAAAGAGCAATTACAATTCTCAAAAAATACAACAATAGCATATTCAAACAGTTTAAAAAACTATGAGATGTTTTATAAAACAAGACTTACAGGATTATTACATACAGAAAATATAATCAATGCCGTTGAACAAAAAGATAGAAAACTTTTATATTTATTAGTTAAAGATAAATGGGATTTATTGAAAAAAGAGAATTCAGATTTAAAAATTATGCATTTTCATTTACCTAATGGAAAAACTCTTCTTCGTATGCATAAGCCAAGTAAGTTTGATGATGATATAGCAAAAAAAAGGGCTATGGCTAGATATATGCATAAAAACCAAAAATATATAGCATCTTTTGAAGCTGGTATTAATCTACTTGGATATAGAGTTATGATACCTATATTTAAAGATAAAAAATATTTAGGAGCTTTAGAGATTGGGTCTAAACCAAATTTTGTATTAAATAGTATGAAAAAAAGTCATAATATAACAGGAGTTATTTTTGCAAAACAAGCTGAAATATTTGATAAAAAACTAATAGATAAAAATAAATTAATAATAAATAATTATAGACTAGATAGTGATACTTTAGATGATAAAGATTTAATAAAAAAAATACCAAAAGATTATAAGTTAGATAAAGATTTTATTATAAAAAAAGATGATAAAACTTATGCTGTTTATCTTTTTGAGCATAAAGATTTCAATGGAGATATAAGTGCTAAAACACTTATATTTAATGATATAACTGATATTATAAATCATTTTTATGAAGCTATTTATAAAATTATATTATTTGCATCTATTTTATATATTTTATCTATTTTTATAGTTAAGTTTGGATTTGAAAAAATGTTAATAAAAATTGATAGTACAACTAAAGAGCTTTCTAAAAATATAGCATTTTTAAAATCACATCAATTAGCAATGGATGAATCAAGTATAGTAAGTAAAGCAGACCTAAAAGGTAATATAACTTATGTAAATAATAATTTTTGTAAAGTTAGTGGATATACAAAAGATGAATTGATTGGTAAACCACATAATATATTAAGACACCCTAGTAATTCAGAAGATATTTTCAAAGATTTATGGAGTACAATTAAAAATAAAAAAGTATGGAGTAGTATATTACAAAATAGAGGTAAAACACAAGATTATTGGGTAGATATATCTATACTTCCTATTTTAGATGAAAATAATAATATAGTTGAATATATAGCTATAAGACACGATGTGACAAAAATGGTAAAACAAAAAGAGGCTTTAGATAGTATCGCAAATACAGATATATTAACAGGTTATGGAAATAGATATAAACTAAATAATGATATAAATAGTAGTATAAATCCAGCTCTTGCTATTTTAAATATTGATGATTTTTCTCAACTAAATGACTTTTATGGTCATGAAAAAGGTGATTTTATCATAAAATGTTTAGGTGAAAACATAAATAACATCCTAAAAAATCAAACCTGTAAACTATATCACTTGCAAGGTGATGAATATGTTGTATTTAATAAAGATATAGAAAAAGATATTTTTATCAAAAATATAGATGATATATTATTAAAAGTATCAGATATCCCTATAAAAATAGAAGATGATGAGATGACTTTAAACTTAACTACATCTTTATCTTTTGAAACTAAAGATAAAATATTAACAACAGCAGATATGGCTCTTAAAGTAGCTAAAAGAGAAAATAAAGAGATAGTTATTTATAATGATAATATATCTTTAAATAATGAGTATCAGAATAATATAAAATGGGCTAAAAAAATAAAATATGCTTTAGAGTGGGATAACTTTACTCCTGTATTTCAACCAATAGTAAATAACCACAATGGTATTTGGGAAAAATATGAGTGTTTAGTAAGGATGGAAGATGAAGATAAACTAATATCTCCATATTTCTTTTTAGATATATCTAAAAAAACAAAACATTACACTGAAATCACAAGAATAATGCTTGAAAAATCTTTTGAGATATTTAAAGATAAAGATTTAGAGTTTTCTGTAAATTTAACTATTGAAGATATTTTAAATGAAGATATAAAGAGTTATATATTTTCTATGTTAGAGAGTTATGGTATAGGTTCAAGAGTTGTATTTGAGATAGTTGAATCTGAATCTATAGAAAATTTTGAACAAATTGCTTTATTTATAGAAAAAATAAAAAGTTATGGTTGTAAAATAGCTATAGATGACTTTGGAACTGGATATAGTAATTTTGAGTATCTTATGAAGTTAAAAGCTGATTATATTAAAATAGATGGAAGTATGATAAAAGATATAGATAAAAACAAAGATGCTCAATTAGTAGTAACTACAATAGTAGATTTTGCTAGAAAAATGGGTATGAAAACAATAGGTGAGTTTATAGAAAATGAATCTATTCAAAATAAAGTAAAAGAGTTGGGTATAGATTATTCACAAGGATACTATTTCTCAAAACCAGAATTAACAATAAAAGATAATTAATAAGAAGGTTGACATACTCCCCATAGCTAAAGCAAGGGGATTCTTCCCTTTCCTAAAGTGAGATGGATTTAGCTATCTACAAAACTAGGCTACAGAAGTAGCTCTTACAGTTTCTCCTGCTAGAGTTGATGTCC
>JAYELQ010000017.1:0-3815 GCA_034717655.1 Campylobacterota bacterium | reverse complement strand
TATAATAAAACAAAAAAAGAGTAAATAAAATGAAAAATGTAATAGTTTTAATGAATATGGGTGGACCTAATAACCTAAGTGAAGTTGATGTTTTTTTAAAAAATATGTTTAATGATAAATATATAATAGGAAATCCACAACCAATAAGAGCTATGATTGGTTGGATGATAAGAAAAAAAAGATTAAAAGAGGCTACACACAACTATGCACAACTAGGTGGGGTATCTCCAATAGTTGGACATACTAAAAGATTAATAAGAAGATTAAAAAATCAAGTAGATGCAGATGTTTTTTATATTATGAGATATACTCCACCATTTGCAAGTGATATTATAGAAAAACTTACAAAATATGATAATATTTATGCTATCCCTATGTATCCACACTACTCAAGCACCACTACAAAATCTTCTATAGAGGATTTGAAAAAAGAGGCTAAAAGATATGGAGTTGAAGATAAAATAAAAACAATAGATAGTTATTATGATGATAAACTATATAATCAAGCAATAGTTCAAAGGATAAAAGAGTCTTTAAAAGGTGATAATAGTGAAGATTTTACACTTATATTTTCAGCTCACGGATTGACTCAAAGAACTATAGATAAAGGTGACCCATACCAAAAACATATTTTAGCAAATGTTGAAGCTGCAAAAAAAGAGCTAGAGAAACAAAATATAAAATTTAAAAATATAGAAGTAGCATATCAATCAAGACTAGGTCCTATGGAGTGGCTTAGACCTTATTTGGAAGATAAGTTAGAAGAGGTTGTAAAAAGCAATAAAAAAGTTATAATATACCCTACATCTTTTACAGTTGATAACTCTGAAACAATAGGTGAGTTAGATATTGAATATAGAGAAGTTGCCCAAGAGTTAGGATTTGAAGATTATAGAGTAGCATCAGCTCCAAATAATCACCCTATTTTTCTTGAGTGTTTAAAAGATATATATGAAAGTATGAGGTAGTTATTATGAATTTAGGAGTATCCTCTTGTTTATTAGGATATATGTGCAGATATGATGGTGCAACATCTAAAGATAGATATATAATGGATGAGTTATCAAAATATTTTAATCTTATCCCTTATTGCCCTGAAGAGGATGTATTTGGAACACCACGAGAGTCTATAAGTTTAAAAGAGTTTGATGATAAGATTAAAGTTTTTACAAATTTTACAAAAATAGATGTAACACAAAAACTACAAAATTCTGTAGATAATATAGTAGATAAAATAAAAGAAGATAATCTATGTGGGTATATACTAAAATCAAAATCACCATCTTGTGGTATGGAGAGAGTTAAGGTATATGATGGACTAAATACAACTTGTGAAAAAAAAGGGGTTGGGTTATTTGCTAAAAATTTAAAAGAGTATTTTCCACATTTACCTATTGAAGAAGATGGAAGATTAATCGACCCTTGGTTAAAAGAGAATTTTTTAATGCAAGTGTTTGCATATAAAGATTTAATAGAGTTTTTAGATAAAAAACCATCTATGAAAGATTTAGTAGAGTTTCATACAGATTATAAATATCTTATATATGCAAAATCTCAAGAGTCATATAAAACACTTGGTCAAATAGTTGGTAATCAAGCTAAAATATCTTTAGAATCAGTATTACTAAACTATAAAAATCATTTTTTAAAAGCTATCTCATTAAAAAGTAATAGAAGTAAAACTTATAATGTACTTCTTCATATTTTTGGTTATTTTAAAAAAGAGCTTACAAAAATGGAAAAAGAGTTAATATTATCTAGTTTTGAAGAGTATAAAGATGGTTTAATACCACTTATAGCTGTAACAAAAACAATAAATCTTTTAGTTGTAAGGTTTGAACAAGAGTATCTAAAAACACAAAAATTTTTACATCCATATCCAAAAGAGTTAAGTTTAAGGTCAGATGTAAAAGCATATAAATAATGAGATAAACTCTTTAAAATAACAAAAAAAATATACCAATTAATCTAAAACTATTATATAATAAATAAAAAATAGGAAAAGTATGCAAACTTTAGATTTAGCAGTAGTTGGAAGTGGTATTGGTGGAAGTTTAATATCTGCTCTTAATAAAGATAAAAATATTATATTATTTGAAAAAGATAAAAATCTTGGTGGTTGTGCTAGTACTTTTAAAAGATATGGAAACTATTATAACACAGGGGGGCTACTACTGTTGTTGGTTATGAAGATGGACATATTTTAAAACAACAATTTGATACTATTATATGAAAATATTAATAGTAGATGATGAAAAATTAGCAAGTAGTAGGGTAAAAAGGATATTAAATGAGATAGGGTATGAAGATATCACAATATTTAATGATAGCAAAGATGCATTATCTAATATAAGTAAAAATAGATATGATATTGTATTTTTAGATATACAAATGCCAAATATCACAGGGATAGAGTTAGCAAATATAATACTACAATTTGAACCAAAAACTTTTATTATATTTCAAACTGCTTATGAGAAGTTTGCAATAGATGCATTTAAAGTTGGGGGAGTTGATTATATATTAAAACCAACTATAAAAGAGAGTATTGAAAACTCAATAAATAAAGTAAAAACTTATCTTCAAACTACACCTAATGACTCTTCAAAGAAAATAATGGGTAAAAGGGGAAATAAGATATATCTAATAGAGATTGATGATATATATTATATAAAAGCAGATTTAGATGAGGTTATTATAAGGATAAAAGAGGCTGATGTTTATGTTAGGAAAAAAATAGGAGATATGGATAAAATACTCTCAAATGATAATTTTTTTAGAATTCATAGGTCTATTATAATAAATATAGATAAAATCATATCTATGCAAAGTGGTGAGCAATCAAAATTACAAATATCATTTAATGGTATAGATGATATTGTTACAAGCTCTAAAGATGGAGCTAAAGATTTTAGAGAATATCTTGAAAGGAGAACTATATAACATATTAAATAGTTTATTTATATTTATATGGTTATAATAATATCTTATTTAGTGTATGAATAATTTGGAGTTAAAATATGGATTGTGAATTAAAAGATTATTACCCATTTATAGAGAGTGAGTTTTTTAATATGGGACCAATGGTTTCATTTATTTGGAAAAATGATGAGTTTTGGAGTGTTGAAGCTATCTCTAGAAATATAAAACAAAATTTTGGATATGAAGTAGATGATTTTTTATCTAAAAAGTTATCAAATCTCTAATAGAGTTGTATTTGAGATAGTGGAATCTGAATCGATAGAAAACTTCAAAGATGTGATAGAGTTTATAAATGATATTAAATCTTATGGTTGTAAAATAGCAATTGATGATTTTGGTACAGGTTATAGTAATTTTGAATATCTAATGAAGTTAAATGCTGATTTTATAAAAATTGATGGTTCATTGATAAAAGATGGGGATTAAAACTATTGCTGAATTTGTTGAAAATGAATTAATATTAAATAAAGTAAAAGAGTTAGATATAGATTACTCACAAGGATACTACTTTAGTCAACCTAAAAAAAGTTTAAAATCTCTTTAAAAATATTTTGTAACTGTTCTGTTATTATATAAAGTTAATATTCTAAAATTAATTTTTAAGGACAATTATGAAAAAAATAATCTTCGCTTTTTTAGCAGGTGCATTAGCTATGGCTTTAGCTATTGTAACTATGATGCCTAGTATGATGATAGTTGAACATCAAAGTAAATACTCAACAGTAGATGAGACTACAAAAGCTTTGGCTGAGTCTATTAAAGCAAATGGTTGGAGTGTAGCTGGAAAGATACGAAATATGAACAAAACCATCCAAAAACACGGGCTTGATTTC
>JAYELQ010000016.1:0-17690 GCA_034717655.1 Campylobacterota bacterium | reverse complement strand
CCACTATCTATACCTATTATTCTTCCACTATAATCCCCATCATGTGCTTTTTGCATAACATCTTTTATAGATTCAAAAATTGATAGATATGGTGTTATTAAATTCTTTACAAAAACAAATATAACTATTATTAAAATAAGTGATATAAAAGATGTATAAGCAATAATTTTACTACTTATTATTTTTGTATTATCAACACTTAAAACTATAGATACAGCCCCTAAAACATCTCCAACTTCAGAAGTGTGACAAGATGTACAATCTATAGTTGGAGTAATTTCTGCTTTATAAGGGATAGTAATTCTATAAGAGTTATGTCCTAAAAGACTTTCATTTAACTGTTGAATAGGCTCACCTTTTTCTAATACCTCTTTATCAATATCATCTATAGGTATCTCTTTACTTTTACCAAACTGTTTATTTACAGTATCTGACCTTACAATCCAAATATCATCTACATTTTCCAAATCTTTTATTTGATTAATATAAAAATCTCTATTTTCCATAATACCATTAACCATATGTGCTGTTAAACCATTTTTAACACTTTGGGCAATAAGTTCTGCTTTCTCTTTAGAATCAGAGATACCTAAGCCCCTTAAATTATAAGTTATATTTATAATCATAGCCATAAAAATAACAACAACAATCACACTAAAACTGGTAAAAATATCTCTTTTTGTTTCCATATATACACCTTTAAAATTGATACTAAAATATTTTGTTATTATATCTTAATTTAAGTAAAAAAAATATTCTAAACTAATATATTTCATTTTTTGAAGGAAATTGTTTAGTTTCGACATCTTTTTTATACTCTTTAATACTTTTTTTAATCAAACTTGCACCATCTAAATATTTTCTAACAAATTTAGGCTTAAAATCTTCAAAAAAACCAAACATATCAGACCATACTAAAACTTGACCATCAGTATCTACTCCAGCTCCAATACCAATAACAGGAATATTTACAGATTTTGTTATCTGCCTTGCTGCTTCTGGTTTAACACCCTCTATTACTAACATAAAAACCCCTGCTTCCTCTATATACTTAGCATCTTCTATTAGCTTTTTTATATTAATATCATCTTTTCCTTGAATTTTATACCCACCTTCACTTCTTACATTTTGGGG
Source organism: Campylobacterota bacterium (assembly GCA_034717655.1). GTDB lineage: Bacteria > Campylobacterota > Campylobacteria > Campylobacterales > Arcobacteraceae > JAIOSF01. The sequence goes on along the minus strand of JAYELQ010000016.1, from coordinate 16,556 downwards.
CATAAGACCAATATGTCCAACAACTGCAATTGAGTTATCAACTAAATATTTTATAATATCAGATTTCTCTTTTCCACCCTCTATTTTAACTGCATCTGCACTTGTTTGTTTATAAACTTTAGTTGCATTTTTCAAAGCTTGTTTTTTATTTGTATATGTTCCAAAAGGCATATCACAAATAATAAAAGTATTTTTAGCTCCATTGCATACAGCTTTTGTATGGTATATCATCTCTTTTATACCTATACTTAAAGTATCACTACTTCCAGCAAAACTCATATTTAAGCTATCCCCTACTAATATAAAATCAACCTCATCATCAAATAATTTTGCAAAAAGTGCATCATATGCTGTTACCATTGTTAGTTTTCTTAAATTTTTTGATTTTTGTATTGTTGTAACTGTTTGTTTCATAATAAAACCCTTTAGAATGTTATGATATAATCATACCATATTTTAATATAAATAAAAATTACAGGATAACTTATGGAAAAAAAATTAGTAGGTTTTATAACTTCATCTTTACCAGAAAATAATTTTACAGCAGATTTAGCTTTTAGTATGAAAGAAGCGGGTCTTGATACATTAGAGTTAGGGATACCATTTTCAGATCCAGTTGCAGATGGTCCAATTATAGAAAAAGCTAGTTTATTAGCTCTTCAAAATAATTTTAAATTAACTGATTTATTTGAAGTTACATCTAAAATAGCTCCAAAAATAGACACTTTATGGATGGGGTATATGAACCCTTATTTTCATTATGGTATGGAGGAGTTTTTGAAAAAAGGGGAAGAGTATAATATATCTGGTTCTATTATTCCAGATTTACCCTATGAAGAAGCAAGAAAATATAAAGATTTATTTCAAAACTATAATCAATCATTAATAGATTTTGTAGCACCAACAGATTCTGTTCAAAGGATAGAAAAAATAACTAAAAATAGTAGTAAATTTATATATATGGTTGCTTATGCAGGTATTACAGGAAGTAACACTAATGAAGATTTATCAAAAATTATTCAAAATGTTAGAAAAAATACTAATACACCTTTATATATTGGATTTGGAGTTGATGAAAAAACAGCAAAAAATAAAGCAAAAGATGTAGATGGGGTGATTGTAGGTAGTGCATTTGTAAAACATCTTATAGATGATAGTTTAAATTATAATGAAAAAATGAGAAATATTACACAAATTACAAAAAATATAAAAGATATAATAAACTCTTAAGGGATATAAAATACCATTTATTATAAAATATTGGCTCTTATAATGACCCCATCGTCTAGTGGCCAAGGACACTAGGACTTCATCCTAGTAACATAAGTTCGAATCTTATCGGGGTCGCCATTTAAATTTAAGGTATACTTTAGTATAATAAACTACTTTTATATATTAGAGGATTATTAATGGTTAAGAATATATTCAAATTTATTACAAAATATATTAGTGCTCAAACACTCTTTGTATTTATAGGATTATCAATAACTGCTATTATAGGTTTAATATCTATGAATATCTATGATATACAAACTTCAAAATATAAAGAAAAAATCTATGTAAAATTAAATCATAATATCACTGACCAATTTAATTTAATGTTAAAAGAGAAAATAAATATATCATTAATGGTAAGTTCTTCTTTATCAAAAGACCCAAGTATAAAAAAAGCACTTTTAACTAAGAATAAAAAATATTTCAATACAGATAAAATATTAGGTGAGATTAGAACAAATCACGAATATAGAGATATAGAAGCAGAACTAATAGATAAAAAAGGTATATCTATAAAAAGAAGTTGGACAAAACTAGCAGGAGACGACCTTGTTAAAAATGATTTTGAGATGGAGCATCTTTTAAAATACCCAATTGTAAATACAAAAATAGAATCATCTAAATTTGGTCTTACTATATCAAATAAAATACCTATATTTAATGAAGATAAGTTTTTAGGTTTATTTGTTGTAAATATGCATTTTGATGCATTAACTAATATTTTTATCTCAAATGATTACCATAGTGTTCTTTTATTAAATAAAAGAAAATCAAGAAAAATATCACAAAACTTATCCTATTCAAAAGAGTTTATAGGTGGTTATTATGTAATTAATAAAAATATGGACTCATACTATTTAAAAGTTATTGAACAAATAGGTGTAGATAAACTATTTGAAGAGTGGGAAAAAAACTATATTGTAAATAAAGAAAATGGTAACTTAATTAATAAAGTAGCTATTAAATCTATAGATATTAACCATAATGAAACAGTTATTGCAAATGCTTTTATATTTAAATCTATTGACCATATAAATTTTGAAGATTTAGATTTTTTTCAAAGATTACATATGGGAGTTACAATAGCTATAGTTTTACTCTTAATTTTAATAGTAAATTATATAGTATCTTTAAAAAGAAATCACACACTAGAGATAGAAGCAGAAGAGTTAAGAGTTAAAAATGAAGAACTAAATGAAAAAACAGAAAATATGGACTTCAATGATAAAAAACTTGATAATCTATTTAATATGCAACCAAATTTAATGATGATGCATAATGGTAAAGATGTAACAAAAGCAAATAAAAGATTTATGGGATTTTTTAATAGGTTTAAAACATTTGAAGGTTTTAGACAAAAACATAATTGTGTTAGTGAACTATTTGAAGATTACCAAGCGCCTAACTATATATCTTCGAGTACTATAGAGGGGATATTTTGGGTTGATTATATTTTAAAAAATCCAAGAAGATTATACAAAACAGTTATGTCGATTGAGAACAGACAAGGGATATGGGAGCAACACCATTTTATAATTAAACTAAATGAGATGGAATATGCTCAATATGTTTCAGATAGAGTTATAATTATAGCCCTTGTTGATATGACTCAAGATTTACCAAATTATAAAACTTTAGATATGTTAAAAGAGCAACCAGCAAAACCTACACCAAAAGTTACAAAAAAAGTAATTAGAAAAATCAATAAAAAGGAAGAGAGTGCTTAAAATATTAATATTCTTATCTATTTTTTATAGTAGCTTATTTTCTACTATAAATGATGAGATACACAGAGATATAAAAAATGAATTTAAAGATGATATAAACTTATGGGGTTTATATATTTATAAATATCCATTAAATATAACATTTTCAAAAAGTCATCTAATATTTCAAAACAATACTCATCATATAAAACCATCTTATAAACTTATTTTAAAAGATTTTTTCCCTAGATATATAGATATAATAATAAAATATAAATCTATGATAAAAAATATAGATATAAAAGTTTATAGTTCTAAAGAGAATAGCAAAGGCTCAACTCCCGAAGAAAAATTTAATAGAAATCTTATTCTAACACAAGATACAGCAGATGAGATATACTATTTTCTTGAAAATATAAAAAATGATAATATACTTAAAAATGAAGAGTGGTTAAAAAATAATATAAAGCATATAGGTATGTCATCTTCTGAAGCTTTATATAATACAAATGATGAAAAAAAGATACCCCCTTCTAAAAGAATAGAGTTTACTATTGAGTTGTTTGAACAATATATTGAAAAAAGTGATAATATAACAAAATATACACAAATAAAAGAGGTAAAAAAAGATATCTTAGTTTATGATTATATCAAAGAGATGTTTTTTAATCATCCAACTTTAAATAAACAAAGATTTCTTTTGGGTTCATTAAAAAAAGATATAGATATAGCAAAAACTGCTTTTAATCCAACAATATCATTAAATTATACAGATACTTTTTATGCTCAATCATCATCAGATGATAAAAGAAGAAGTAGAGATAAAGATATTACATTAAGATATAATATTTTTAATAAGTTCAAAGATGAACAAGAGGAAAATATAAGGGAAACTTTTTATAAAACAAGTGTATATACACAACAACAAATAGAATTAGATATTATATATTCTATGATTGAAGTTTTTTTAGATATCAAAAAACAAAAAGAGATTTTAGCTATCTCAAAAGAAAATCTTAATGAATATGATAAATGGTTAAAAAAAGAGGATATAAAATTTCAAAATGGACTAACATCTTTGACCGATTATTCACAAACAAAAGCTAGATATATAACTCAAAAAATGAATTTTCAAGAGTTGATAAGGTCAAATAGTGATTATATATCTGTATTTAATAAACATATTAAATTAGATATAAAAGATATAGATTATTTTGAAGATATAGATATTCAACATAATTACTTTAATAATAAATCATTAGCATTAAAAGATTTACCTAAATCTTCACCCTATATAAAAGAGTCAATATCTAATATTGACCTTTATAATAAAAAAGTAAAAAAAGCAAAAGTTAGTTTTTATCCAACTGTTGATTTAGTTGCAAAAGGTAGGGATGTATATAATCAGTATAATAATAGTAGAAGTAGTATAAATGAAAGCTCAATAGCTTTACAACTGAAACTTGATTTATACTCAGGTGGTGCTGATAAAGATGATTATAACAAAAAAGTATATGAATATAAACAAAAAATGGAAAAATCTCAAGAGGTTATAAGAGATAATATCTTAAAAGTGGAATATGCTTTTAATAAATATTTTTTAACAACAAAAAAAAATATTTTATTAAAGAAATTAATACAAGAGAGGGAAACATCTTTAATTGCAGCTAAATACGATTATTCATTTGCAAAAATAGATGCTACTGGTTTATTAGATGCTGTTGATGATTTATATAATGCTAAAAAGTTATTTATAGAAAATAGATATAGTATAATCCAATCTAAATATAAAATATTAGCAGATATGGGTTTATTAAAAGATATAATTCTTAAATAATAAAAGGATAAGTAGATTGAAAAAATTTAGAAAGCATAAAGATAGTTCTGTTTTAGATGCTTTAGTTTTATTTTCTAAACTTCATGGAAAACCATATAGTGCAGAAGTTTTAAGTGAAGGTTTACCTATAGCCGAAGGGGAAGATACCCCTAAGCTTTTTTCAGTAAAACCAGGTGATTCAAGAGCTTTATTTAGTAGAGCTGCCCAAAGAGCTGGATTTGAAACAAGAATTGTAAAACTTTCACTTAGTGATATAAGTGGATTAGTTTTACCTTGTATTATTTTATTAAAAACAGATGACCCAAATGAGGTAAATGCCTGTATAGTGGAATCTTTTGATAACTTAAGAGAGTATGCAAATGTTATTTTTCCAGAGATTGGTGATGTTATCAACAAAGTAAAAATGGAAGATTTAGAAGCTGAATATTTTGGTATGGCTTTTTTTCTAAAAAGAGAGTTTAGATTTGAATCAGATGATTTTAAACTTATTGATAATAAGAAAAAACATTGGTTTTGGGATACTATAGGTACAATTAAATATATATACAAAGATGTACTATTAGCTTCACTTGTAATAAATCTTTTTATGATAGCAACACCTATTTTTACAATGAATGTTTATGATAGGGTTATTCCAAACTCAGCTTTTGATACATTATGGATATTTGCCCTTGGGGTTGTTGTTATTTATATGATTGATTTGGGACTTAAACATGTCAGGACATTCTTACTAGAAACAGCAGGTAAAAAAGCTGATATTATTATGTCCTCTATTATTTTTGAAAAAGTGTTAGATTTAAAAGTATCAGTTATCCCAAAACCAATAGGTTCTTTTGCAGAGGTTTTAAAAGGATTTGAATCTATACGAAGTTTTATGTCATCTAGTACTATATCTATAGTTATAGATTTACCTTTTGTATTTATATTTTTATTTACTATATATTTTGTAGCTGGTAACTTAGTATGGATTGTTGTAATAAATATGCTATTACTATTGGGCTATTCACTAAGTGTAAGAAAAAGATTAGCCCAAAGTGTTGGGGAAACATCTCAAGCTTCATCTTTAAAAAATGGTGTTTTAATAGAGACTATTTCAAATCTTGAAACTATCAAAAGTTTAAATGCTTTAAGTTTATTTCAATATAAATGGGAAGAAGCAACAGGAGAAATAGCTTCAAAAGGGATAAAAACAAAATCTTTATCTTCTGCTATTGGAACTTTCTCATCATTTATTACTCAAATGAATACAGTATTACTAATTCTATTTGGTGCATATATGGTAAATGACCAAACTTTAACAACTGGTGCATTAGTAGCTAGTGTTATTATGTCAGGTAGGGCATTAGGTCCTATGGGACAAGTAGCTGGTCTTATATCTTATTATCAAAATATTATATCTTCATATCAATTAATTGATAATATTATGCAAATGGAAACAGAACATCCAGATACAAAACAGTTTGTAAGAAGACCTGCATTTAAAGGTGAATTAGAGTTTAAAAATGTTTCTTTTACATACCCAGGGGCTGAACAAAAACAACTTATGAACCTTAATTTTCATATAAAACAAGGTGAAAAAGTAGCTATTTTAGGTAAAGTGGGAAGTGGAAAAAGTACAATACAAAAGCTACTACTAGGATTTTATTATCAAGATGAGGGTTCTGTTTTAATTGATGGTATTGATGTTCAACAAATTGACCCCGTTGAGATTAGAGCGAATATATCATATATGGCTCAAGAGAGTGTACTATTTGCAGGAACTGCCAGAAGTAATATTATGTTAAAAAAGCATAAAGCTAGTGATGAGGCACTTTTAAAAGCTGCCCAAATTAGTTGTGCTAATGATTTTATAAATAAACATCCAAAAGGGTTTGAATTGCCAGTTATGGAAAGGGGTGAAAACCTTTCAGGTGGTCAAGCACAAGCTATAACATTAGCAAGAACTGTTTTAGATGATAGCTCTTTATTTATCCTTGATGAACCAACAAAATCTTTTGATAATGGAACAGCACAAAGGGTTCGTGCAAATCTAAAAGAGTTTTTAAAAGAGAAAACATTAATTATGATTACACATACACCTGCTGATTTAGATATAGTTGATAGAATTATAATTATGGATAGTGGTAGAATTACTATGGATGGTCCAAAAGATGAAGTTCTAGCAAAATTATCTGGTAAAAAAGGTTAATTATGACTGAAGAAGAAGAGAAACAATTAGAAAGAAAGAAAAGAAGAGAGAGAAGAGCAGAGAGAAAAACGGGTAAAACAGAAGATAGTGAACAACTAAATCCAGAAGATTATGAAAAAAAGATAAAACAACTAACTCGTGAGCTAAAAAGAGCAGAAAGAGCTGCTAAGTCAGGTGAAACATTTGAAAAAGAGCTTTTAGCGCAAAGAAAAGAGTTTGATGATATAACTGATACTAATATGGTATATGCCATAACAGATAAATCTTTAATGGTTACGCAAGTAAGTAGAGCATTTTCTGATATGTTTGGATATCCTAAAGATAAAATACTTAATAATAAATATAGTATTTTAATTCATAATGAATCTCACGAAAAGTTTTATAATGGTTGTGAATATGTAAGTTCTCATGGTAAAGAATCTTGGGGTACAGATTTTGTAATGCAAAAAGATGATGCAACTGTACTTTATACCCATACATTTATATATCCTTTATTTGAATCAGGGGTATTAAATGGATTTATGTTTGTATCAAATGATATATCTACAAAAAGAATGCTTTACAAACTACAAGTAAAACTTTTATCAAATGAAAAAAACAACCCTTCAACTATTGATTTTATTTCAAGTACAAGTGCTGCTGTTTTAGATACTATATCATATAAAGTAAGTGCAGTTGTAAAACTTGTAGTTACTTTTGTTATATTATTTTTAATATATGCAGTTACATTTAATATAGATGAGTTAGCAAGAGGTTCAGGTAAATTTATACCAACATCTAAAGTACAACATATAAAAAATCAAGAGGGTGGAATAATAGAATCGTTATATGTCCACGATGGGGATAATGTAAAAAAAGGTCAAATTTTATTAAAACTTAGTGATATCTCATATCAAGTAAAGCTAGATGAAAACTATATTAGTATTATGGAATTAAAAGCAAAACAAGCAAGACTAAAAGCAGAATCTTTGGGTTTACCTATGGAAGAGATTAGTTGTGGAGATAATTGTGATAAAAGATTAATAGATAGAGAAAAGAAATTTTTCTTATCAAATCAAAAAGAGTTAAGTAAAAATATAGGTAAACAAAAAGAGCAATTAAAATCAAAATATAGTAATCTTGAAGATGCAAAAAATAAATATGCTATTTTAGATGAAAATTACCAAATGTTAAAAGATGAACTTGATATTAAAAAAGCTTTAGAGAAAGATAAAATTTTTACAAAATATGAATTAACTAAACTAGAAAGAGAATTAAATGATTTATCAAGTAGTAAAAGAAGTGCTGAAGAATCAATAGTACAAATAAATGCACAAATAAAAGAGATAGGTAGTAGTATTGAAGAGGCTGTTTTAATATCTAAAAATAAAGCTTCAGAGCAATATAACTCTACTAGTGCAGAGATATTAAGATTAAAAGAGAGTAGAAAAAATTTAGAAGATATTAAAAAAAGAACTATTATCCGTTCACCTGTTGATGGTGTTGTAAATGAATTATTTGTACATACAATAGGTACATCTGTTCCTGCTTCTTTTGAACTATTGACTATTATTCCAAATAATCAAAATATGTTAGCAGAGATACAAATGAGTCCTACACAAATAGCAAAACTACATATAGGGCAAGATGTTAGATTAAAAGTTACAGCTTATGATTATTCTGTATATGGTGGATTAGATGGGAAAATTGTAAATATAACACCAGATACTATACTTGATAAAGTTACACAAGAAAACAATTATTTAGTATATGTAAAAACTAGAAAGAATTATTTAAATAATAATAGAAAATATAAGATAAAAGTTGGTATGATAGTAAATGCTGATATTATTGTTGGTAAAAAAACAATTATGGCATTTTTGTTAAAACCTATCTTAAAAACAACACAAAGGGATTAAAATGATATATATATGTTCTAAAATAGATAATGTAAATAACTATTGGATAGATAATATTCAACTAAAAGATAAAAAGTCTTTAATTGATAATAACTTTTTTGATTTTGAAAAAGAATTTGATAATGGAGATATAGTTATATTAGATATAGATCAATTTAAAACAAATGAAGAGATAATTGAATTTTTTAATAATATTCCTAAAAGCTTAAAAGTTGTAGCATTAGTTGAAGATGCTAGATTAGCACAAGGTGCATATTTAATAAAAAAAGGATTTAAAAGTTATTTATCAAAAAAAACAAATGAGATAACAATAAAAAAAATATTAGAAACTATAAAAGATGGAAATGTATGGGTTTATCCAGACCTTATGAATTATATCATTAAACATATAACTTTAAATAATGAAGAGGATAATAAAGAAAATATATTAAAACAATTATCTCCAAAAGAGCAAGTTGTAGCAAATCATATAGCAGATGGTTTATCAAATAAAGATATATCTAATATTATGGATGTTCAATTAGTAACTGTAAAAAAACATATTAGTAATATTTTTACAAAATTAAAAATAAAGGACAGAGTAGCATTAGCTATTTTAATGCAAAACAGATGATATCAAAAAAACTAGATTTAGAAAACTATATAGAAAAACTAGTATCTTATTTCTCTCGTGAAAAAGCTGTATTTATTGAAGGCGATATAAATATACACTACCCTTTGATAATGGAACTTGATAAGTATAACTTAAAAACTCCCCCTAAAATAGAAAATCTTGATGGTCAAATAGCTTATTTACAAAAAAAATCAACTCTTAAACTATATGAAATATTTGAATTTATAAAAATTTTAAACTATTTTAATTACCTTAAAAAATTTAACTTTGAAGGTAAATTAAAAAAATGGATAGATAAAATAGAGATACCATTAGAATTAAATAGTGTTATAGATGCATTTAATGATAAAGGTGATATTGTATTTGGGTTTAGTGAAGATTTAGATAGAATTAATCAAACTTTATACACAAATAAAGAGCAAATAAAAGATAAACTATATAGCATAATAAATAGTAAAAACTTACAACCATATCTAGTTGATAGACAAGTTCATTTAGTCCACGGTGAACAAACTTTAATGGTACGAGCTGGATTTAACCATGTTATAAAATCAAAAGTTTTAGATAGAAGTCAAGGTGGTTTTTTTTATATATTACCACATAGTATAAGTACCCTAAAACAAAAACAATCAGACTTAATAAATACAAAAGATGAGATTAATTATAAAATTGCAAAAGAGTTTAGTAGTTTATTGATAAAAAACCTTATGTTTATAAGATTTATAAATAAAGAGTTTGATAAATATGACCATTATCAAGCAAGATTAGCATTTGCAAAAATTGATGATAAAAACTTTATATTACCAAATAATAGAAATAAAAACAAAAATAAACTAGTAGATTTTAAACACCCTGCCTTATCAAATCCTAAAAGTATAACTATAGATTTTTCTAAAAGTGTTATACTAATAACAGGTGTAAATGCAGGTGGTAAAACTATGCTTTTAAAATCTATATTAAGTGCTGTTTATATGTCAAAACATCTTATCCCTTTTAGATGTCATAATTCAACCTCTATAGGTAGTTTTAAAGATATAAATGCGATACTAGATGACCCACAAAGTGTAAAAAATGATATATCTACATTTGCAGGTAGAATGTTGGAATTTAGTAAACTATTTGGTAAATCAGATACCATAGTTGGGGTTGATGAGATAGAGTTAGGTACAGATAGTGATGAAGCTGCTAGTTTATTTAAAGTAATCATAGAAGAGCTTATAAATAAAAATATAAAAATAATTATAACAACTCATCATAAAAGATTAGCAGCTCTTCTAGCTTCAAATGAAAGAGTTGAGCTTATAGCTGCTTTATATGATGAATTAAATAGAAAACCTATATATGAATTTTTACAAGGGACAATAGGTAAAAGTTATGCTTTTGAAACAGCTCAAAGATATAATATACCTTTAAGTGTAGTAAATAAAGCAAAAGATGTTTATGGTTCTGATAAAGATAAACTAAATGAACTAATAGAAAGAAGTAGTGAACTAGAGAGAGAATATAAACAAAAAATAGAGATACTAGATAATAAAATATCAAAAACAAAACAGTTAGAGGAGAGTTTAAAAGATAAAAAAGAGAGTTTAGATAAAGAGCTTTTATCTCAAAAAAATAGTTTAGATATAAAATATGAAAATGCTATATCTGAAGTTAGAAAAGCTATTAAATCAACAACAACAAAAGAGCAACATCAAATATTAAATAAAGCTCATAATCTAAAAAATGAGATAAAAGTTAAGAAAAACCAAGAACCTATCAACTTAAAAGTTGGAGATAATGTAAAATATAATAATACAAAAGGTGTATTGTTATCTATAAAAGGTAAAAAAGCTATGGTGGAAACAGATGATGGTATGAAACTACAGTTACCATTATCTTCACTTAAAAGAAGTGGAAATATACCAAAACCTAAACCAAAAAGTATAAATATAAAAGTTGAAAAACCTAAAACAGGTCGTATAAAACTAGACCTTCACGGACAAAGAGCTGATGAAGCTATAGAAAATCTTGATAAATTTTTATCAGATAGTTTAATAGCTGGATTTGATGAAGTGATAGTATATCACGGTATCGGTACAGGTAAACTATCTTATGCTGTAAAACAATTTCTTGATACTTACCCTAGTATTGTAGGTTATGAAGATGCCTCTGCAAAAGAGGGTGGTTATGGTGCAAAAGTTATTAGGCTATAAACTACTACTCTTTATATCTATTATATTCTTTATAAATTTAGAAGCTTCAACTAAACCTTATTGGATAAATGGATATAGTTCAAAATATAAATTTTATGGGGTTGGTAGTGCTAATAATACTTTAAAAGGTAAGCATTATCAAGAAAATATAGCAAGAAGTGTTGCTAAAAAAGAGCTTCAAAAAAAATATGATAAATATAAACTCTCAAATGATACTATGTTTAGATACAACAAACAACTAAAAACTAAAAAATATTTAGATAAGAGAAGTAGAATTATTTATATAATAATATATTTAGATAAATAAGGAAATAATATAATGCAGTGGAAAAAAGAGAAAATAACAATAGATGATGGTAGTGAAATTGAAGCACAAGTACCTATAATAATATCAGCTAGTAGAAGTACAGATATACCAACTTTTTATAGTGATTGGTTTATAAAAAGATGGGAGAAAGGTTATATTAAATGGACAAACCCTTTTAATGGTAAACCTTTATATGTTAGTTTTAAAAATACAAGATTAGTTGTATTTTGGACAAAAAATCCAAAACCTATGATGAAATATCTTGATTGGTTAGATAAAAATATCCCTAATTACTATTTTCAATTTTCTCTTAATGATTATGATAAAGAAAAATATGAGGCAAAAGTTCCATCAGTTGAGAGTAGAATAAAAACATTTAAAGAGTTATCAAATAGATTAGGTAAAAAAAGGGTAGTTTGGAGATTTGACCCACTTATTTTAACAAATGAGATAGATATAGATAAGCTTATAAAAAGAGTTAAAAGAATTGGTGATGAGCTTAAAGACTATACTCAAAAATTAGTTTTTAGTTTTGTAGATATCTCTATCTATAAAAAAGTACAAAATAATCTAAATAAAGAGAATATCCCTTATATTGAGTGGACTCCTAAACTTATGGATGAGTTTGCTAATAAATTATCTAAAATCAATAAAAATTGGAATTTAGAGCTTGGAACTTGTAGTGAAAAGATAGATTTAGAAAAATATAATATTGTTCATAATAAATGTATTGATGATGATTTGATGATTGATATTTTTAGTGAAGATGAGAAACTTATGGAGTTTTTGGGAGTTGAGATAAAAGAAGCTGATTTGTTTAGTGATGGTGAAGTAGTTAAAACTAAAAAACTCAAAGATAAAGGTCAAAGGGAAGATTGTGGTTGTATTTTTAGTAAAGATATTGGAGCTTATAATACTTGCCCACACGAGTGTAACTATTGTTATGCAAACACATCAAAAGAGATAGCTAAAAAGAATTATAAATTATACTTAGATAATCCAAATAGCGAGAGTATAAAGGTATGAGATAAATAGAAATTTATATAGTATATACTAAGTATGTATTAATATATTCTAATGTATAATATTTATATGAGTAAAATAGATAAATTAATTGAAAAGTTACGGAATAATCCTAGAGATACAAATATATCTATGATTAGAAAGATTTTAGACAAGTATGGACTAGAATATATTTGGGGAAAAGGCGACCATTTAAATGTTCGTCATCCTAGAATAGACTATATATTAACAATACCGGCACATAAACCAATCAAACCTATTTATATAATAAAACTTTTAAAAATGATAGATGAAATTAATGGAGAATAATATGAATGAAGAGATAAAAATAAGAAAATTAACAGATTATGAAGGTGGTGGATATTTAGCTGAATATACTAATTTAAAAGGGTGTATGGCTGATGGTGAAACAAAAATAGAAGCTTTAGAAGAGTTAGAAAAAGCAAAAGAGAGTTGGCTTATCTCTGCAAAAGAATTTAATATTAATCAAAAAGAAAAAATAAAATATAAAAGAATTAGTGTTAGTTTCCCTGAAACTCTTTTAAATCAATTAGATAATATTTTAAAAGAAAAACTACATATAAGTAGAAGTGCATTTTTTCAACAAAGTGTCTATAAAAGTTTAAATTTATAAATTACATTTAGAAAATCCAAATAGTGAGAGTATAAAGGTATAAAATGAATAATAAAAATTTACCAACAACACAAACTAACTCAAAAGCAGTTATTCAAAAATCAAATTTTTTATTTGGATTAAAAGATAAATTAATCACAAAAGATAGAAAAGATTTAGTAGATGATAGCTGGATATATAGACTTTGGGCTTGGGCTGATGAGAACAAAATTCCAGATTATAAGTGGATTGAACAAGAGGAGTTTGATGATGGTGGGTATTGGGGAGGTCTTCCTAGAGATAAGCAAAAACTAATCAATTCAACAAAGTTTAATTTATATAATAATCAAATAACAAAGCTACCAAAAGAGATTGCTACTCTCTCTAATTTAACATCGCTTTATTTAGGAGGTAATAAATTAATAGAGCTACCAAAAGAGATAGGTAAGCTCTCTAATTTAACAAGCCTTGATTTAAGATATAATCCAACTTTAATATTAACTCAAGAGCAAAAAGAGTGGATAAAAAATTTAATTAATAGATATGGTACAGGTTGGTATGCAATAGAAATTGATGATAATTTACTAGATAGAACAAATGATCCATATGAGGAAAAAATCCCTGCAATAGATATAGATTATGATGAAATTCCATTTTAAAATAAAGGATAATTATGTTTAACAAAGTTTGGGTCTCACTTTTTGGGGAAGATAAAGAGATAGTTAAAAATAGAGAGATAGCATCTTTAAAAGAGGAGTTAAACTCTCTAAAAAACGAGATTAAAAAATTATCTCAAGATAATATTAAAAAAGATAGTGAGATAATAACTCTTAAAAATAGTATCAATAGTTTGAAAAATAAGCTTATAACTATAGAGAATAAGAATATATCTATATATCAAGATAAAGAGATAGAAAAGCTCCAAAATCAAATCAAATCTCTTGAGGTTGAACTTCAAAATATTAGTGAATATAAAAATGAGATAATCTATAAAATAGATGATTTTAATACTCAATATAATATATATTTAGGTGAAACTATAGAGAAACTTCTAAAAATAAAAGAGGAGTTTTTATATAAACAATTTCAAACTTCTAAAAATAGTGATGATTATGAAGAGTATCAGCAGATAAAAGAGAGTTATCAGGAATTTCATAGTAGTTATGAAAATATTGTAGAGCAAGAGAAAAACAAAGGTATTATCTCAAAAGATGAAATAAAAGAGCTTAAAACTATATTTAGAAAAACAGTGAAAATTTGCCATCCTGATATTGTAGCAAATCATCTAAAAGATAAAGCAACTACTATTATGCAAGAGCTTAATAGTGCTTATGCAAGACTTGATATAGGTACTGTTAGAGATATATTTGATAAATTAGAAAATGGTTTAGATTTTGTTAAAGAGCAAAGTATAGATGATAAAGAGAGTTTAATAAGAAAAATTGATAAACTTAAAAAAGCTATCAAAGATGAAGATATTGAGATAATAGAACTTAAACAGAGTGAGAGTTATCTTATGGTTAATTCTATCGAAGATTTTGAAGAGTTTTTTGAATCTCAAAAGATAGAACTTGAAGATGAGTATGAGTATATATTATCTCAAATTGAAAGTTTAGAATATAATAGTGATTATGATAATAATATTGAGGAGAGTAGCTATAGTAAAAAGTTAAGATATATGGTAGAACCAAACTTTGATAAAATAAGAAGAGTTTGTGTTGATTATATTAATAATCATTCTAATAGTGATGAGTTACATAATAACTTAGATAGGGGTGTTAAGATATTAGATAGTGTTGATGAACTATA
Source organism: Campylobacterota bacterium (assembly GCA_034717655.1). Classification (GTDB taxonomy): domain Bacteria; phylum Campylobacterota; class Campylobacteria; order Campylobacterales; family Arcobacteraceae; genus JAIOSF01. The sequence continues at coordinate 1,092 of JAYELQ010000016.1, read as the reverse complement.
TCAATATATTTTCTCTTTTGGTAAAATGCACAAAGCAAAACTATATTCTGCTTTTGATGAAGTGATAAATCAACTTGAATATGAAACTATAAATGTTATAGATTATGGATGTGGTCAAGCTTTAGCTAGTAGTTTGTTGATTGATTATTTAAAAAATAGAAATTTGAGTATAACAATTTCAGATATTAATTTGATAGAACCATCTAAGATAGCTTTAAGTAGGGGAGTTTTACATATTGATATTTTAAAAGATAATGATATTTTAATTAAAGATATCAATAAAGATATAGATAGTTTAGTTGAAGATGATTTAGTATTTAATAATAAAAATATAACTCTACATCTTTTTTCTAATATTTTAGATGTTAAATTTTTTGATTTAGATAATTTTATAAATAAAATCTCAAATTCTCAAAATGGATTAAATTATTTTATTTGTGTTAGTCCAAATATTGGAGATAGTAGAAATAATAGATTAGATAAATTTTATAACTATTTTTATAATAACTTTAATACTAATTTAATATCTAAAAGAGAAAGTGATATAGATGGTTATAAAAGATATGAGATTATTTTTAAGGTAAAACTTTAGAAAATTATAGAGCTATAAAAAGGAATTATTTTATGGAGTTAGTTTATTTATGGGTAGAGAAGTATAAAAATATAGAAAAACCCAAACAGCTTACAATAGGTGATATACTTGAAAATACAGAAATAAATCAAATTCCAATTAAATAATAGATAAAGGTATAAAATGAGATTAAAATTAAATAATATAGGGATTATCAAAGAAGCAAATATAACTCTTGATGGATTAACAGTAATAGCTGGTGAAAATAATAGTGGTAAAAGTACTATTGGAAAGATTATCTATTCACTTATAAAAACTATTATCAAGGGAACTAAACGAAAAGGTATGCACCCACCTAGTTCTGATAATTGGTGTAGTGATGAATTTAACAATTATGAGACCACTGCATAACCCCAAACACCCCATCAATTCAAATTTTTTAAAAATATTTCTCATAAATTATTATTTCAAATTTATTTTTATCCTTAATTCTAATTGAATTTACTCTAATTTTCTCTATC
>JAYELQ010000015.1:0-3896 GCA_034717655.1 Campylobacterota bacterium | reverse complement strand
ATGTGAAATGCCACAAATAAATAGTAATAAAGAAGAGATAAAAAATATATTTGAAAATACAAAAACAATAGCTATTATAGGGTGTTCCCCAAAACCTGAAAAAGATAGTAATAAAGTAGCAGTATATTTAAAAGATAAAGGTTTTAATATAATTCCAGTTTATCCAAAAGAAGATATTATACTTGGTGAAAAAGTATATAGAAGTCTTAGTGATATACCTTCAAATATCAAAATAGATATGGTTGATATTTTTAGAAAACCTGAAGTTATAGCATCTGTTGTAGATGAAGCTATATCAAGAGATAGTGTAGATTGTATATGGACACAACTAGGACTAGTTCACAATGAAGCTGCAAAAAAAGCAGAAGAGAATGGTATGAAAGTTGTTCAAAGTCATTGTACAAAAATAGAACACAAAGCTCTATTTAATTAGATTTAGAAAATAGGTATTGATATCTTGCAACCATAGTTTCATTACCTATTATACCACCTTGATGAAGATATAATAAAGTTATATCTTTATCTTTAAATATTTCACTATTTATTAGTGTTTGCCAACCTACAGGGTCATACAATAAATCAAACTCTATATCTGTAGTTGATTTTAACTCTTTCCATAATTTATAATTTTCTTTATATAGTTTTCCAAAATGATACTTCTTTGGTGGAGCTATTATAGTGGGATGTTTTAATATATCTTTCTCTAATTCTAAAAACTGTTTAGTTAAATAATCACTATCTCCAACACAAGGAGTTGTGATAACCTCTATATCTAAATATTTTTGTAAAAATAGAGCAGTTGTACCTGTACCACTTGGTAAAAATAGTTTTATATCTTTACTATTTTTATTTTTAAAATACTCTTCTATCTCTTTTGCTAAAATTCCTAATCCATAAGATGCTTCATATATAGCACCACCCTCATTAATAAGTAGTTGATTATCTTTAATATCTAAGTTATTAATATCAAAATCTTTATCAACTATAATATTCATATTATTATCTAAAGCATATTTATAGTTACCTTGTGGATTATCTTCTAAAAAACTTGGTATATGATTTGTATAATATATATAATTCCAATTTTTTAGCTTTGCTAATACAGAAAGAGAATACATAGCATTTGATTGATTTGAGCCGTAACTTATAATAGTGTCTATATTTGGAAAATCATTTTTTAAAAAATAGTAAAATTTTCTAGCTTTATTTCCAGAAAAATCACTATCTAATAAGTCATCTCTTTTTACTAAAACTTCTCTATTCTTAAAGTTTATTTTATCTACTCTAGAGTTTATTATATTTACCATTATATAATTAACATTGCATCACCATAAGAGAAAAATCTATACTTATTTTTTATAGCTTCATTATATATATTCATAGTCTCTTCTAGTCCTATAAAAGAAGCTACAAGCATAATTAAAGTAGATTTAGGTAGATGAAAATTTGTAAGTAGATAATCAACTCTTTTTGGTTTATTTAATGGATTTAAAAACAAATTTGCCTCACCATTTATCTCTTTTGTATCATTATAATATTCTATAGTTCTAGTTACAGTAGTACCAACTGCTAAGATTTTTTTATCACTATCTAAAACCTCTTTTGATATATTTGGTATATCATAATATTCACTATGCATAGGGTGGTCTAGTATATCTTCTGTTTCTACAGGTTTAAAAGTACCTGCACCCACATGAAGAGTAAGATAGTTTGTATTATACCTATTTTGCAAATTCTCTAATAACTCTTTTGTAAAATGTAAAGAAGCAGTAGGGGCTGCTACAGCACCATAGTTTCTACTAAATAATGTTTGATATGTAATATTATCTTTCTCTTCATCTTCCCTTTTTAGATATGGTGGAAGTGGAAGATGACCTATTTTATTTAATATCTCAACTAAAGATAAAAAATCTAACTCTTTGCTATTTTGATAAAACTTTACAACTCTAGTTCCATCTTCTTGAAGCTTTATAACTTTTAAAGTTAATCCATCATCAAAAGTTATAATAAGATTTTCAAACACTTTACCTCTCATATAAACAAGATATTGATTACTTGGTAATGGTTTATTAAAAAGTAGTTCTATCTTACCTCCTGTTGGTTTATGTCCAAATATTCTAGCTTTTATAACTTTTGTATCATTAAAAAATATCTCTGTATTTTTTGGTATATAATCCAAAAAATACTCAAAAGTAGTATGAGTAATAGTTTTTGTTTCTCTATTATAAACTAATAGTTTTGCTTTATTTGCTGGTTCTACTGGATAAGTAGCTATAAGTTCTTCAGGTAAAGAATAATCATAGCTAGATGTTTTTAAAGGATTAATTTCTTATATCCTCCATCTCTTCTTGCTCTTCTATCTCATCATCTGTAGCAGCTGGATTTACAACTTTTGCAATATAAATAGAGATACCGTATAATATAAGAAGTGGTCCAGCCATTAAGAATTGTGTTAATACATCTGGTGGTGTTAATAAAGCTGATAAAACAAATATTAAAATAACTGCATATTTAAAAAAGTCTTTTAAACTTTGGTCAGTTAATAATCCACTTTTTGCTAATAGATATGTAAAAACTGGTAGCTCAAAAGCGATACCAAAACCAAATAATAGTTTTGTAAAAAATGTTACATATTTTCCAATACTTGGCATAACAGTAACTACTTGATTACCAAAATTAATTAAGAAATCAAATCCAAAAGGTACTACAATATAATAAGCAAATGAAGCTCCAATAAAAAACATAAAAGTACCACTTAATATAAAAGGTACAACAAATTGTTTTTCACTATCTAATAATGCTGGTTCTAAAAATAGCCATATTTGCCATAATGTATTAGGTAATGTAACTAATAAAGCACTAAAAAAAGCTACTTTTAAAGCTGTAAAGAATGTTTCTTGAACTTCAATAGCTACCATTTGAGAACCTTCTGCTAATACAGCTTTTGCAGGTATCATCATCCAATCTAATATAGGTTCATATACTGAAAAACAAGCAAAGAAAGCTATACCGATAGCCAACAAAGAGTAAAAAAGTCTTTTTCTAAGGTCTGCTATATGTGGTTTTATACTTTCTAACATTATACCGTTACCTTTTTCTCTTCTTTTATCTCATTTTTAACTTCATCTTTTTTTATAGATATAGACTCTTGTGGTTGATTAAACTCTTTTGCTAAATCTACTTTTTCTAAACTAACTTTAGGTTTTTCAATTTTCTTTTCATTAATTTTTGATATCTCTTGTTGAAATTCATCTGCTTGATTAGATTGTTTTTCTACCCTTGAGATAACAGGTTCTTTTGGTTTACTACTAATAACATCATCATCAAGTGAAGTTATCTCATCTAAAGATATATTACTAATACCTTTTATCTCATTTACACTCTCTTTAAATCTATTTGCCTCATCTTTCATTTCAGATATATGTAACTCTTGATTTACTGATGTTTTTACATCTTCTAAACTTGCTTTAAATTTTTTAAAAAATCTTACCGTATCAACAGCTGCTGATGGAAGTTTTTCTGGCCCTAAAGCTACAATAGCTATTACTAATATTAAAAAGATCTCCATAAATCCCATACCAAACATATCTTACCTCTTAAAGTTTTATTTTAGATGGTTATTTTATCTAAATTTTGATAAAATTATACAAAAAAACTATAAGAGAATAGATAATGGCAAAATTTGAGATGATAGATATCATTTGTGAGTGTGAAAAAGTTAGTTTAGGTGAAATTGTTTATGCCATAAAAGAGAAAAATTGCAAAACTTTAGAAACAATTATAAATTTAACTAATGCAGGAAAATATTGTGGTTGTTGTACCCATAAAGATAATGATTTTAATACACCAAAGAAAAAAATTTATTTAGAAGATATAATAAAAAAATTAACATAAAT
>JAYELQ010000014.1:0-3908 GCA_034717655.1 Campylobacterota bacterium | reverse complement strand
GTATTCTCTTTTATATCTATAATCTCCATATCTCCACCATCCATAACTAGCATAGGTCTAATATATTCATCTATAACTGCATCAACTGCTTTTATTCTTTGAACTATTGTCATTTTATCAAAAGAGTTATCTCCAGAAGCTGTAGTAGCTGCTGCTGTTTCTAATCTCTCTTTTTCAAGTTGCTCTTTTACATCTGCTAAAATATCTACTAAATAAACATCTTTAGCTTCATGTCCACCCTCTCTAACACAAGATTTACAATAACTACCAGCTTTAGTAGTAGATATTATCTCCTCTACAGTTTCAAGGTGATTTTCCCTTATAGCATCTACTATATCTTTTCTTGTTTTTCTAGCACACTCACAAACAATATCAGCATCAACGATATCATCTCTACTTACACCTTTATATTGTGCTGCTGCTTCAATAATAACATCATAAGCCATAACAGAACAATGCATTTTTTGAGGTGGTACTGCTTCTGTTTCTACATCATCTCTTAAAAATGCTTCCACTTCAGTATTTGTAATATGGATTGCATCATCAACTTTTTTACCAATACAAAGCTCTGCCATAGCATCACTTGAAGCAATAGCAGTCCCACAACCAAAAGATTTAAATTTACTATCTAAAATAGTATCTGTTTTTTCATCAACTAACCAAAATAATCTTACAGCATCACCACAAGATTCAGCTCCAAAATCTGCAACAATTAGCTTTGCACCTTTTTCATCTGCATCTGCTTGTGTAAGCTCCCCCATTGCTACAGGGTTATTCATTCTATCTTGAACTTTTTTACTATATTGTTCCCAAACATTTCCTTGAACTAAATCATTTCTTGCCATAATATTCTCCTAATTCTTTTTTATATTTTATTTATTAATGTTCTTCTACATATTGTGAAAAAGCTTCTTGTTTTGCATAAGTCATTGATATATCTCTTATCCTTGAAATTGCTTTTTTAACTTGCTCAATAACATAATCAATCTCTTCATCAGTTGTAAACTTACTTAAAGCAAACATAACAGTAGTATTAGCTATCTCTGTTACTTCACCCAAAGCCTCAACAACAGCAGAACCTTCTAAATCTTCACTACTACAACTAGACCCAGTTGAGATATATATACCATTTACATTCATATCCCAAAGCATAGACTCACCCTCTACACCCCTAAATGATATAGCTACAAGATTTTTAAGTCTTTTTACCCTTGGTACATAAGATTTTGTATCAGCTATAGTTAAAAGTTCATCTTCTAATCTATCTCTTAATTTTTGTACAGAATTTTCCATAAGTGGTAAGTTTATATTTGCTATCTCAACAGCTTTTGCCATACCTGCAACGCCATTATTATATAAACTTCCAGCTCTTTTTCCACCCATAACATTTTTAGAACCGTGAATTAAAGTATTATATGGAGCTCCACCTTTTATAAATAACCCCCCTATACCTTTTGGTCCGTGAAACTTATGTGCTGAAAATGTAAAATAATCTACACCTAAATCTACTAAATCAATTTTCATTTTACCAATAGCTTGAGCGCCATCACTATGAAATCTTATATTATGTTTTTTAGCGATTTTTGATATCTCTTTTATATCTTGAACAGCACCTGTTTCATTTGAAGCAATAAGTACAGATATAAGACAAGTTTTAGGAGTTATAGCTTTTTCTATATCACTTACTTTTACTAATCCATTTGCATCAGTTCCTACATAAGTAACTTCCATTCCCATACTTTTACAATATTTAAGTGGTGATTTTATACTTGAATGCTCTGCTACTGTTGATATAATATGATTTTTATCACTACCTTTTAAAAACTTATCTAAAAAAGTTTTTATAACTGCATTGTTACCTTCTGTTGTTGAAGATGTGATAATAATATCATCATTATCACTAGCCCCTAATCCATCATATAGCTTATCTAAAGAATCATTTAATAATGCTCTTGTTTCTATACCTTTGTTATAAATTACATTTACATTACCAAATTTTTTTATAGAATCTATATAAACCTTTTCTACTTTTGGGTCTATTTGTGTTGTTGAATTATTATCTAAATATACTTCCATAATATTTACCTTTTATATATTTCTTTTTCTTATAATGGTATATTAACCTAAATAAGATAAATTTTGTCTTATTTAAATAAAATAATTTATTTAAATAATAAACTTCCCACTCTTATCATATTACTTCCACTTAAAATGGCACTTTCAAAATCATTACTCATACCCATTGAGCATATCTCTCCATCTATATTATCAAAAATATTTTTAGTTATCTTAAAACTCTCTGTTACTAAGTCATTATCTTTAGTATTAGCTCCTATACTCATAACGCCTTTTAATTTTATATTTGTATATTTTATTTTTATCTCTTCATAAATATCTAAAACATCTTTTGGATTAAAACCACTTTTTGTATCTTCGTAAGCACTATTTATTTGTAATAAACAATTCATTGTTTTGTTTTTTGCTTTTAATTTTTTATCTAACTCTTTTACTAATTCCATATTATCTAAAGAGTGAAATAAAACGGGATTTAAATCTATTAAATTATTTATTTTATTTTTTTGTAATGTTCCAATAAAATGCCAAGATATTGGTAAATCAGATAATTGATTCTTTTTTTGTTTAAAATCTTGAATTTTATTTTCCCCAAATGCTCTTTGACCTGCATTATATAGTGATTTAATATTCTCAGATGTAGAATATTTACTAACTGCTACAATTTGAACTATTAAGTGATTATCTATTTTTAATCTTGAAGTTTCAACTTTTTTAATAATATTATCTAAGTTTTCAATTGCTTTTATTATCTCCATAATTATATATCCTTTAAAGTTTTATAATATTATACTAAAATTTGTAATAAAAAGAAACAAACCTTTCATATTTGTTATATATACTCTTATTTAACTTGACTTTATCACTAAATAGCAATACAATAAAGCAATTAAAAATAAGGAAAATAATCAAAATGGGAAAATTTGTAAAAAATACAGAAGAGTTTTTTAGTTATTGTAAAGAAAATGAAGTTGAATTTGTTGACTTTAGATTTACTGATATCAAAGGTGCTTGGCATCATATTAGTTATAGAATGAGTGCTGTTACTAACAATCAATTAGATTTTGGTATGCCTTTTGATGGTTCTAGTATCGAAGCTTGGCAAACAATAGATAAATCAGATATGATTTTAAAACCAGATGTAAAAACAGCATTTTTAGATCCATTTACTGCAGATGTTACAATTATAGTTATTTGTGGTGTATATGATATATACAAAGAAGAGATGTATGCAAAATGTCCTAGAAGTATTGCTCAAAAATCATTAGAATATCTTGCAGAAGCAAATATTGGTGATGTAGCATACTTTGGTCCTGAAAATGAATATTTTATTTTTGAAGATGTAAAAGTAAAAGACCAACCAAATGAATCTTTTTATTCTGTAGATACTGAAGATGGTGGATGGAATAGGGATAGAGATATAGAGGGTGGAAATATGGGACATATTTCTGGAAATAAAGGTGGATACTTTCCTGTTGCTCCTGTAGATAAAGGTGTTGATTTAAGAGCTGAAACTATGCTTGTATTAGAGCAAATTGGTCTTGAAGTTGTTTTAGGTCACCACGAAGTTGCACAAGGTCAGCACGAAATTGGTATTGTTTATAATACTTTAGTTGAAGCTGCAGATAATGTACAAAAACTTAAATATGTAGTAAAAATGGTTGCGCACCTAAATGGTAAAACAGCAACTTTTATGCCAAAACCAATCCACGGTGATAATGGAAATGGTATGCATGTTCATCAATCAATTTGGAAAGATGGAGTTAATACTTTTTATAAAGAGGGTGAATATGGTAATCTTTCAGATACAGCTAGATGGTATGCAGGTGGGGTAT
>JAYELQ010000013.1:0-3999 GCA_034717655.1 Campylobacterota bacterium | reverse complement strand
ATAAAATCTACTATTCCAGTTGGATATACTAAAAAACTAAATAAACAGTTTGGAACAACTAATATCATATTTTCACCTGAATTTCTAAGAGAGGGTAAAGCTTTATATGATAATCTTTACCCTAGTAGAATAATAGTTGGTGAAAAAAGCCAAAGAGCTACAATATTTGCAAACCTTTTAGCAAGTGGTGCTATAAAAGATAATATAGATATACTTTTTATAGATTCTACTGAAGCTGAAGCTGTAAAGCTTTTTTCAAATACTTACCTTGCTATGAGAGTAGCATATTTTAATGAGTTAGACTCTTATGCTCAAACACATAATCTTGATACAGAACAAATTATAAAAGGTGTAGGGCTAGACCCACGAATAGGTACACATTATAATAATCCAAGCTTTGGATATGGTGGGTATTGTCTTCCAAAAGATACAAAGCAATTAAGAGCAAATTATCAAGATGTACCAAGTGATATAATAGGTGCTATAGTTGAATCAAATAGCACTAGAAAAGATTTTATAGCTAATAGTATTATAAAAAAATTAAATAACTCTCTTATCAATCCAAACACATCTAAAAAAATAGTAGGTATATATAGACTTACTATGAAAACAGGTTCAGATAATTTTAGAAGTAGTGCTATACAAGGTATTATGAAAAGAATAAAAGCAAAAGGTATAAATGTAGTAATATATGAACCAGTTCTTGAAGAGGATAGTTTTTTTAACTCTAAAGTTATAAAAAGTTTAGAAGAGTTTAAAAATATAAGTGATGTTATAGTTGCGAATAGAGTTGAAGATAGTTTAAATGATGTAAAAGATAAAATATATACAAGAGATATTTTCAATAGTGATTCTTAATAATAAAATAAAAATATGTTAAAAAAAAGAACATCGTTAGATATATTTATATCTGTTATAAAAGCTATATTTTTAAGAGAGATAAAAACAAGATTTGGTTCTAAAAACTTAGGTTACTTTTGGGCTATAGCTGAACCTATGGCTTTTATTATAGTATTTGTTATGGCTAAAGTTATGCTATTTGGTAGAGGTGGAGATAGTGAATATGATTTTGTTGTTTTTATAGCTAGTGGTTTTTTGGTATTTAATCTTTTTAAAAATATAGTAACTCAAAATATGAATGCATTTACAGCTAATAAAGCTTTGTTTAGTTACAAACAAGTACACCCTTTAGACCCTATGTTTGCGAGGGTATTACTAGAGATTTTAATCTTTTTTATAATTACCTCTATATTTGTATTTATTGGTTGGTATTTTGGATATGATTTAGATGTACAATCTTTTAATCATATAGCTTTAGCTGTTATATGGATAGTTATTCTTAGTTTCTCTTGGGGACTTTTATTTGGTGTTCTTGGATACTATTTTAGCACTTTAGAAAAAATTATAAAACTTGCTATGATGCCTTTGATGTTTTTATCAGCTCTTTTTTATAGCTTAAAAGATATGCCTATAGAGCTTCGAGAGATTTTACTTTATAACCCTATTATACATTTTATGGAGATGATACACGGGTTTTATTTTGAAGTTTTAGATGATAGATTTGTTGATTATACATATATGACATATTGGACTATAATTCCACTTTTTATTGGTCTTGTACTTTATATAAAATTAGAAAAAGGGATAAGAACTGTATCGTGATAAAATTAGAAAATGTAACAAAATTTTATAGATATAAAGATGATATAAAATATGTATTAAAAGATGTCACTTTTACTATTCCAGAAAATAAAAATGTAGCTATATTAGGTAGAAATGGAGCGGGTAAATCTACACTTCTTAGAATATTGGGTGGGATAGATTATCCAAATAAAGGTAAAGTTATCTCAGATAAGTCATTTTCTTGGCCTGTTGGGTTATCAGGTGGACTTCAAGGTTCTTTAAGTGCTAGAGATAATGTAAAATTTGTTGCTCGTATATATGGTCAAGATGATAAAGATATAAAAAGGATAGTGAAGTATGTGGAGGAGTTTTGTGAGCTTGGTCATTATTTTGATTTACCTTTGAAACTTTATTCAAGTGGTATGCGTTCTCGTGTTGGATTTGGTATAAGTTTAGCTTTTGATTTTGATTATATGCTTATAGATGAAGCTTTATCAGTTGGGGATAAAATATTTAAAAAAAAAGCAAAAAAAGCTTTGTTTGATAAAATAGAGAGGTCAAATATACTTATAGTTAGTCACTCTATGGATACACTAAAAGAATTATGTGATGTAGGTATATTAGCAAATGATGGAAATTTAACATATTTTGATGATGTAGATGATGCTATAAGAGCATATAATAATTTAAAATAAAAGGGAAAAAGTGATAAAAATTTTTAAAAATAGGTTGTTTGTATATATATTTTTTATACCATTTATGATATCTATAGTTTATACTTATACAATGCAGTCAGAATTATATAAATCTTCTAGTTCTTTAGTGATAAAAGATTTATCTAGTTCTGCTTCACCTGCTGTTGATTTAGGTATATTTTCAAAATCAGTTTCAACAAGTTCTCAAGATTTTTCTATAATGGAGAAATATTTAAGAAGTTATGAAGTTTATAATAAAATAGATAAAAAATATAACCTTAGTTCTTATTATCAAAGTGATAAAATAGATATATTAAATAGAATTATAATAGATACAAACTCTATAAAATTACTTGAAAAATATAATAAAAATATAGAGATTGTATTTGATGAGGTTAGTAGTATTATAAATATCTCTTTTTATCATACTAATCCTAAAATAGCTTATGATATTATGAAAGATATTTTAGGTATAGCAGAGGAGCAATTGAATATATTAAATAAAACAAATTCTCAAAAAATATTATCAAATATAACTTTAAGAGTTAAAGAAACAAAAAATGACTTATATAAATCTATATCTATTTTAGAAAAGTATCAAAATAAGAATAATCTAATAGACCCACAGATACAAATAGAACAAAAAAATACTCTTATATCATCTTTGCAATCTACACTTATCCAAAAACAAGTAGAATACACAAGTTTATTAAACTATACAGGTAAAAATAATCTTGAAGTGAAACAACTAGAATCTCACATATCTATATTAAAAGATACAATAAAAAATGAAAAATCTTCACTTTCAGGTGATAGTAAAGAGACTATTAATAAATTATTTTTTGAATTTGAGAAATTAAAGTCACAAGTTGATTTTAATAAAGAGATATATAAACAAACATTAGCACAATATGAATCGATGAAAGTTGAAACAACACAAAATTCAAAAACACTACAAATAATAGTAAATCCAAAGTTAAGTGATGCTTATATTTCGCCAGATAAACTAAAGAATATTATCACATATTTAATATTATTATTAGTATTATTTGCTACAATATATCTTCTAAAATTAATCATAAAAGACCATCAAGATTAAAATTAAAAAAAGGAAAAAGTTGAATATATATTTTAAATTATTTTTTTATTCAATACTATTAAATATTAGTTTAATGGGAGTTGAGATAAATAACTCTTATGAACAAAACAGTAGTAACTCATATCAATATGATAATAAAGTGTATGGATATAATCTTTTTAATGGAAACTTTAAAGATATAAAACAGTTTCATTATAATCCTAATTATATTTTAAATGTGGGTGATGAGATATCTATAAAAGTGTGGGGTGCTGTTGAGTTAGAGTTAGTAGTAAAAGTAGATATGCAAGGTAATATATTTTTACCAAAAGTTGGTGTAGTAAAAGTACTAGGTGTTAAAAATAAAGAGTTAACAAAAACTCTACAAAATGAGGTATCAAAAGTATATAAAAATGATGTTTATATATATGCAGATATTAAGATTTATCAACATATCTCTGTTTTTGTTACAGGTGAAGTAAATAAACCGGGACTTTATGAGGGGTTGTCTTCTGATTCTATTTTACAGTTTATAGATAAAGCTATAGGTATAGATAATAGTATAGGTAGTTTTAGATATATAGATATAATAAGAGATAATAA
>JAYELQ010000012.1:0-18091 GCA_034717655.1 Campylobacterota bacterium | reverse complement strand
TTATACTAAAGTTAAATATATTAAATGTATTAAGTTCAGAAATAATTGAAAAAATTAAATTAATATAGATAGTTTAAAAGGATTTAATATATGGCAAAATCAATTTTAATTGTTGATGATAGTGCATTAATAAGAAAACAACTTGGGTCTGTACTTGATAAAGAGGGATATGATATAGGATTTGCAAAAAATGGAGAAGAAGCATTAGATTTTGTAAATAATTTTGATTTTGACCTTATAACAATGGATATTAATATGCCTGTTATGGATGGTTTAACAGCTGTAAAGCATATTATGAAAATAAAACCAACACCTATATTGATGGTTAGTTCTTTAACTAGCAGTGATGCAGATATAACTTTTGAATGTTTAGATGCTGGTGCTATTGATGTTATTTTAAAACCTGGTACAATAACTTTAAAACTTGAAGAGAGTGAAGATGAGATAAAAACTAAAGTAAGAGAATCTTTAACAATTCCAAGAAATAATCTTATGATTCGTAAAAAAGCAAATCGTAAGAAAGCTCAATTAAATACTATCTCATCAGATTTAGAATTAGTTCCTAAAAGTGATAAGGTAGAGAGGCTTGTTTTAATAGGTTCTTCTACAGGGGGTCCTGGTTTAATTGAAGATATTGTTAAAAGTTTACCATCTAATTACCCTTATCCTGTTATTGTTGTTCAGCATATGCCTGATAACTTCACAAATGGTTTTGCTAAAAGGTTAAATAACTATACAGATCTTGAAGTGATAGAATCAAAGAATGCAGCAACTATATATAATGGTCAAGTTATTATAGCATATGGTGGACAACATTTAACTATTGGTAAAAAGGCTAGTGGTGTTTTAACAACAAGACATAAATCAAAAAATGATAGATTTTTTACTCCAAGTGTAGATGAGTTATTTTTAAGTGCAGATAAAGCTATTGATCCTAAAAATATCCTTGCTATAGAGTTAACAGGTATTGGTAATGATGGAGCTGAAGGTATGTTAAAATTAAGAAAGGATGGAGCATATACTTTAGCAGAAGATGAAACAACATCAGTTGTTTATGGTATGCCAAAGAGTTGTTGGGAAAATGGAGGAGCTATTAAAAAAATGCCATTTCCAAATATTTTACAAGAAATTTTAGATTACCCAAATAAAGATATATAGTTAAAGGATATAAATATGGCACTAATAAAAAAAGATAATATATCTAATATAAAAGAGGATATGGATTTTAAAGACCATGTTACTGCTCAAATTATATTTAAAGATATTAAAAACAGTGATGAGCAAAGGTTAGAAGCTTTAAATTATCTATTAGAAACTCAAACTATATCACATATTTTAAAAATAGTAAATAATTTATTTTCATTAAATTTAGTAAGAAACCATATATTTATAGATACTATTTTTAATAGTTTTACAAATACTCATAGAGATAAAAGTGAAGAAGATTTTAGAGAATTATTGAATACTTTAAAAAATGATAATGTATATCTACGAAATGCTTGTATTAAATATCTTCAAGAGAGTGATGAAGATGCAGTTGTTTTTATTGAAAAATTACTACAAGACCCCAATAAAGATATTAGAATATTTGCTGTTAATATCTTAGGAGATGTTAGATATGATAAATCAGTTGAGATATTAAGGTATTTTATTGCTAGAGAAGAAGATGTTAATGCAATGATGACAGCTGTTGATTATTTGGGTGAGATAGGTAGTGAAGAGGATATTGAATTACTTGAATCAGTTAAGAAAAGTCACTCAGATGATTTATATGTCAATTTTGGAGTAGATATGGCAATAGATAGAATAAAGGGGTAGTGTAATGCAACTTGTAAGTGAAAAAGATTTTGTAAAGTTAACAGATCTTTTATATAGAAGAACAGGGATATCTATAGATATTAAAAGATACTCTTTATTAGTTAAAAAACTTGATACATATTTAGAAAAAAAGAACTTCAAAAGTTTTAGAGATTATTTTCATGAGATTAGATTTAATAAAGGAAATATTAATATTTTTCAAGATTTAATTAATATAGTTACAATAAATGAAACATATTTTTATAGAGAAAAATATCATTTTGAGATACTTGTTGATAAAGTCCTTTACGAATTAGACGAATTAAGACCAAAAGATGAGGTTTTTAGAATATTACATAGTCCTTGTTCTACAGGTGAAGAGGCATTTGGAACTGTTTTACACCTTTTAGAAGAGGGTAAAATTGTGGAACAAAGAGACATTGAAATAATAGGTATAGATATAGATAGTACAGTTATTCAGAAATCTAAACACGGACTTTTTTCTAAAAGAAGTATAGATTTTTTACCAAAATCAGTACTAGAGAAATATTTTACACAAGAATCACCTGTTACTTATAGATTAGACCCAAATATTTGTAATTCTGTAAATTTTAAAGTTGTCAATGTATCAGATAAAGGTGAGATGAGACAACTTGGTAAATTTGATGTTATATTCTCAAGAAATATGTTAATATATTTTGATGATGCTAGTAAAAAAGATGTTTGTATGACCTATTATAATATGTTAAAATCAAAAGGTTTTGTGTTTTTAGGGCATGCTGAGTCTATGAATAGAATAGTGTCTGTATTTAATACTAGAAAATATGATAATCAAATAGTATATCAAAAACAAATATAAAATACCAAAAAGGTAAAAAATGAAAAATTTAGTGATTGTAGAATCACCGGCAAAGGCTAGGACTATCTCAAAGTTCTTAGGAAAAGAGTATAAAGTTTTGGCTTCTATGGGACATGTAAGGGACTTACCAAAATCAAAATTAGGATTTGACCCTGAAAATAATTTTGAACCACAATATTTAGTATCAAGAGATAAAACAAAAGTTATAGCAGAGTTAAAAAAAAATATAGATAAAGAGACCACTATATATTTAGCAGCAGATGAGGATAGAGAAGGTGAAGCTATTGCATGGCATCTTATCCCTGCTTTAAAAATACAAAAGAATCCAATTAAAAGAATTGTTTTTCACGAAATAACAAAAAAAGCTATTTTAGAGGCATTGGAAAATCCAAGAGATGTTGATCAAAATTTAGTAGATGCACAACAAGCAAGAAGAATATTAGATAGAGCTGTTGGATATAAGTTATCTCCATTACTTTGGAAAAAAGTTAGATATGGATTAAGTGCAGGTAGAGTTCAATCTGTAGCTGTTAGAATAATAGTAGAGAGAGAAAAAGAGATAGATGCTTTTAAACCTGTTGAGTTTTGGAAAATAAAAGCTAATTTTAAATCTCCAACATTAAAATCAGAACTAGTAAAGTTTAATAATAAAACTATTAAAGTAAAGAATGAGAAAGAAGCAAAAGAGATAGAGTTATCTTGTAAAGGTTCTGATTATCTATTAAACGATATAGAAGAGAGAGAATCAAAAAGAAATCCACCTGCACCATTTACTACATCTACTTTACAACAAGAAGCAAGTAGAAAAGCTGGTTTTGGGGTAAAACAAACAATGGTTATAGCACAGCAATTATATGAAGGTGTAGTTAATATACCAGAGCATACAGGTGGACTTATCACTTATATGAGAACAGATAGTGTAAACTTATCTACAATTGCTACAGATATGGCAAAAGAGGTTATTGAGAAAGAGTATGGTGAAAAATATACTTTATCTAAACCTAGGGGATATAAAAGTAAAGCAAAAGGGGCACAAGAAGCTCACGAAGCTATAAGACCTGTAAATTTAGCCTTAAAACCTAGTGATATAGAACAATATCTTGATAATGCACAATATAAACTTTATAGTTTAATATGGAAAAGAACAATAGCTACTCAAATGTCACAAGCTATTGTTGCAAATACTACTTATAAAATATTAGCTGGTAAAAATAAAGAGTTTGAGTTCCAATCAAAAGGTACTCGAATAATATTTTCAGGTTTTATGAAAGCATATACAGAGGGTTCTGATGACCCTGAGGCTGTTTTAGATAATACAGAAAGAATATTACCTACTATAAGAATAGGGACAAAGTTAAATATTGAAGAGTTATTATTAGAACAAAATTTTACAAAACCACCTTCTAGATATACAGAAGCTAGTTTAGTTAAAAAGATGGAAGCAGAAGGTATTGGTAGACCTTCAACTTATGCACCAACTATTGCTACTATTCAACAAAGAGAATATGTGATAAAGACAGAGGATAAAAAATTAAAACCTACTTTAATAGGTACTGTTGTAAATGATTTTTTAATTGAACATTTTGATAATATTGTTAGTCTTGGTTTTACTGCAAAAGTTGAAGAGGAGTTTGATCAAATATCAGAAGGTAAAATTGCTTGGAACCAAGTGATGAAAGAGTTTTATGACCCATTTGTAAAATCTATAGATGATAAAACAGAAAATGCTCCTAGAGCTAAATTCTCAGATATTAGAGTTCTTGGAAATCTCCCTACAACTAATGAAGAGATAACAGCAAGAGTTGGTATGTATGGACCTTATGTTCAAGTTGGAGTTAAAGATGAAGAGAATAAAAAACCAAGAATTGCATCTATCCCAAATACAATAAGTGTAAATAGTATCACTCTTGAAGAGTCTTTAGTTCTTCTTCAATTACCAAAAGTTTTAGGTAAATATAAAGATGATAATGATATTAAAGTAAATATAGGTAGGTTTGGACCATATTTACAAGTGAAATCAGAGTATTTTAGCTTAAAAGATGATGACCCTTACACTATAGAACTAGCACGGGCAATAGAGGTTATAGATGAATTAAAAGAGATAAAAAGAAAAGCTCTTATTTTGGATTTTCCAGATGATGAAACACAAGTTTTAATAGGTAGGTATGGGGCTTATATAAAGTCTAAGAAGAAAAATTATAAACTGCCAAAAGATTTAAGTGATGAAGATATTAAAGTTTTAACAATAGATAAAGTAAAAGAGATTATAAAAAACCAGCCTACAAAAGGTAGAAAGAAAACAACTAAGAAAGTTGTAAGTAAAACAACAAAAAGTAAAAAAACAGAGAGTTAATTTGAAGAAAGATTTTGTAAAAAAAGCAGCTGCTTTAAAATATGATATGGAGGTACAAGATGTACCTATTGTAACAGCTAGTGGCTCTAGGGAGAATGCAAAAAAGATTATTAAAATAGCAGAACAAAATAATATACCTATTAAGAAAGATGAAGACCTTGTAAATATGCTAAGTGAAATTGAGTTAAATCAAGAGATACCTGTAGAGTTATATAGAAGTGTAGCAGAAGTTTTTAGTTTTATATATGATTTGGCAAATGAAGAAAATAATAGACAATAATTTAACTTTATATTTTAAAGCTCTTTATCCTAAAACTATAAATCGCTATAGTGATAAAAAGAATTTAGTTACTATAGGGATAGGGGGTAATATTGGTGATATGTTTAAAAGATTTAATCAACTATTACTAATGTTAAAAAAAGATAGTAGAATTACTATTTTAAAAACATCTCCATTACTTTTAAATCCCCCTTTTGGATATTTAGAACAAAATTATTTTTTAAATGGAATTATTATTTTAAAAACAGACTTATCTCCATATCAATCTTTAAAACTATTTCAAAGATATGAAAATAGATTTAAAAGAGTTAGAACTTTTAAAGATGCTCCTAGAACTCTTGATATAGATATTATTTTCTTTAATAACTTAAAAATATCTACAAAAGACTTAACTTTACCACACTTTGATTATAAAAATAGACAAAGTGTTCAGATACCTCTAAAATTTATTATTTAAAAAACATTACTTATTAGGGTCTTCTATAAATTTCATTTTTATAGCTTCCTCTTTTACTTTTGTTTGCAATAAATCTAATCTCCATTTATGACGAGTTGCAAACTGCAAAATCTCTTTTTCTCTCTCCTCTTCAGTACAAAATAGATAAATTCTTCTCATAAATAATTTTGGTATTTGTATTGCTATAAGTTGAAAATAGTTCTCCTTACAACTTCTTGAACAAAAAGCCTTGCTCATAGCTATCTTTTTTTTACAAAAAGGGCAATGTGACATATTTTATTTTCCTTTCATTAAATTATTTCTAGTTTATGGTATCTATTTGATACCCTGTTGATGAGTTGTTTATTATAATATCGTGATAAGTTTTTTTACGAATTTTATTTACAACATTTCTCATTGTAAATATACTCATTTTTTTCTCTTGCCAAACTTTTTTTTGTATCTCATCATAACTCACAACTCTTTCATTATTATCTAATAATAGTTTTAAAAGTTTAAATTCATATTTTGTTAATGCTATAGAACTTTTTTTATTATAAAATCTTTCTCTATATAAATCATAATATATACCATTCTTTAATAAAACTTTATCAACTCTTTTTGATTGATTTATAGCCATTGTAATAGACAATTCTAAATCTTTAGTATTCACAGGAAAAGATAAAATAGAATAAACATTAGCGTTTAGAATATCTGTTATATTCTCTTGAGATGCATCTTCTAATAGTATAATTTTTGGTAATAACGGTTTTGTTATTTTTAATTGATTTATTATTTCTAAGCTATTCTTTGTTTTATAATCAATTATTAATATATCAAATTTAGATTTTTCAAGTGTATCTACTGATGAATTTTCTAAAATAGTCAGCTTTTTGCACTCTTTAAATGCTACTTGTAAACTTTTATTTAACTCTTTATTATCAGTTAAGCACATTATAGACATATTTAAAAATTTTCTTAGTTTTTTAATCATTTTTTAACCTTTCTAATCTTTGAAAGTATTGTATCAAAAAAAATTATTTTTGTCAAAGAATAAATAGGATAGAATATATTATAATATAATAAGGAAAAAGTTAATATATGAAAAAACAATATTATTTAAATCATAGTCAAATAGATGTTTATTTTAAACAAAGTAAAGATGACTTTATAGTTACAGAAGTACCATTATATGAATTTACAGGTGAAGGTGAACATATTATTCTTAAAATTAGAAAAAAAGATTTAACAACTTGGGATGCTTTGGAGATAATTTCATCTAATATAGGTTGTAGAAGTAGGGATATTGGATATGCAGGTTTAAAAGATAAAAATGCTATGACTATTCAATATATATCTATACATAAAGATTTTGAAGATAAAATAGATAAATTCACACATACACAAATAAAAATACTTGAAAAAACTTACCATAAAAATAAAATCAAAATAGGACACTTAAAAGGTAATAAATTTTTTATAAGATTAAAAAGGATTCAAAAAATAGATAAAATGAAGCTTGAAACAGCTTTAGAACAGATAGCTACTTATGGAATACCAAACTATTTTGGTTTTCAAAGATTTGGGATAGATGGAGATAATTATTTAAAAGGTAAAGAGATAATAGATGGAAAAAGAAAAGAGAAAAATAGAAAATTAAAAACAATGTATATTAATGCTTATCAATCATATCTATTTAATAATTGGTTAAGTAAAAGGATAGAGATAAGTAAATTAATATCAGGGTTTAAAGCAAAAGAGATAGCTTCTACAGTTGGTTTAGAAGTATTAGAAGTTGAAGAATTACAAAAACAAAAACATCCATTTAAAATTATGAAAGGGGATATTTTTAACCATTACCCTTATGGAAAATTATTTTATATAGAAGATGATATTGAAAATGAAGCACAAAAGTTTTACGATAGAGATAGAGTTCCAACAGGACTTTTATCTGGTAAGAAAACTAAAATTGCTACAGATAGTGCTTTAAAATTTGAAGAAGAGTTTATTAAAAACACAAATACAGATGGAGCAAGAAGGTTTGCTTGGGTTTTTCCTACAGATATTAGTAGTGAATTTAAAGAGGAAAAAAATTGGTTTGAGATAAACTTTGAATTACCAAAAGGTAGTTATGCAACAGAAGTTATTAGGGAGTTAGTTCATTAAATAAGAAGAGGTTTAAGAACCTCCCCCCATAGATGCAATTAAAGCTGCTAGTTCATCATCATCAACAACATCATCATTTTTATCTCCAGTGATATGTTTTGCACTATTAGCAAATTTTGTATTTTCTGGGTCTAAATCGTTTATTATTCTCTCTATTCTTTGTCTATTTGCATCTTGTGATTGCATAGACTCCATTGTTATAAGTATATTATTTATAATGCCACTTACATCATTTTTTATATCTTTACTTTCGCATAAGAGTTCTACTTTATTTAATATAATATCTAAATGGTCCATAACCTCTAAAGACATTTTATCAGATTCTTCTCTTATTTGACATAATTGAGTTACTATCTTTTGTTCTTTATTTTTTTCCATAATATTTATCCCTTTTGATTAAAATTCAAATATAACTATCTATTTTATCTTATTATAGATTAAATATTCTCTAAAATTGCGATTTTAAAGATAATAATCTACAACTATTTTCTAAAACAGCTATTTTTTTTATTAATTCATTAATATCTCTATCATAAACATACACACCGACACCACGAATAACAATAAGGTGATTTTTTGATTTTTTTAGCAGTTGAGGTATCTCAAATATATTTCTATTGTACCAAGTATCAAAATCATTTGGATTATAAACTTCTAAAGTATCAAACATAGTTTTACCAAAAAAATCTTCTAGTTTTATTTGATTATGTTCTAATGAGTATGCTGTAGTATATGGGGGCATTCCACAAGCTATATATTTTGCTTCATGTATTTGATTGTAAATAGAGTTATGTAGTGGTGCTTCCAAAGATGCAACACTCCAGCTATAATCTGTTTCATTTATACCTAATTCACATAAAGAGTTTTCATTTATCTCATCAAAAATAGCATCTTTTTTATTTATAATAAAATTAGTATGGTTTATTTTTTTTGATATAGAACCGTGATATATACCAAAAAAATTCTTTCTAAATAAAGACAAAGATATACGAGATAATCGCTTTATAATATGTTTATCAATCATTAACTTTACCTTTTTATAATTGGAATTTTGTTATTATATCATAAAAATATAGTTTTAAGGATTAAAATTTGGATAATAATATTCCTCACATTCCTGTTTTATTTAATGAAGTAATAGATACTTTTAAAGATTTAAGAGATGGATATATAATAGATTGTACATTAGGTTACGGAGGACATTCATTAGGAATTCTTCAGTCAAATCCAAATATAAAACTTATTTGTAATGACCAAGATGATGAAGCATTAGAGTTTTCTAAAAATAGACTTTTAGAATATAAGGATAGAGTAATATTTAATAAAGACAATTTTAGAAATGTTATAGATAAGTTTCAAGATAAAAATATTGTAGGTGTATTAGCAGATATTGGTGTTTCTTCATTGCAATTAGATAAATCACAAAGAGGTTTTGGATTTGATAGTGAAACTTTAGATATGAGAATGAACCAAAATCAAGAATTAAGTGCATTTAATGTTGTAAATGAGTACTCTCAAGTTGAATTAGAAAATATTTTTAAAAATTATGGAGAAGTTAAAGAGTATAAAAAAGTAGCCTCTTTAATAGTAGAAAATAGACCTTTTAATAGTAGTAAAGAGTTAGCACAGTTTTTATCTCAAAATATGTATAAAGGTAAATTACATCCAGCTACACTACCATTTCAAGGTATTAGAATAGAGGTTAATAATGAATTAGGTGTATTAGAAGAGTTATTTAATCAAATAGAACACTCTACTTTAAAAAATACAAAAATAGCAATTATATCTTTTCACTCTTTAGAAGATAGAATAGTAAAAAATTATTTTAAAAATTGGAGTAAAAGTTGTATATGTCCATCTTATGTAGATAGGTGTGAATGTGGTAATAATAATCAACAAGGTAAGGTTTTAACTAAAAAACCAATAGTACCTACATCTAGTGAGATAAAACAAAATCCAAGAAGTAGAAGTTCTAAAATGAGAGTGTTTAAACTTGATAGATAAAAAACCAATTTTATTAGTTTTATTATCTATTATTGTAGTATTATTATTTTTAACTCCCAAGATATGGTTACGAAATAATATATATTATATTAGTAAAGATATAAATAAATTACAATCTCACTATATATCTTTAAAAGAGGAGAAAAAATTTTTAAAACAACAACACGAAGATGCTTTATTTAAAAATCAAATTATGGATAGTTTGATTTTACAAAATTTAGAACATCAAGATAAAGTAAAATAGCCAATACAATAAAAGCTAAAGATTAATTAATTTATTGTATAATTGATTAAAATAGATAAAAAATAGGGGAAAGAATAATATGAGTTTTATAGAAACTAGAGGAAATGATGGAATAAGAGATTTAGAGGTTGAGTTTACAACAGCCATATTAAACCCAAGTACCTCTTTTGGGGGACTTTATGTTCCAAAAGATATACCTAATTTAGGATTAGACTTTATTAGTCAATATATAAATAAATCATATAAAGAGTTAGCATTTGATTTATTAAAAAAATTCAATATTGATATTGATGATAAAACTCTAAATGAAGCACTAAGTCTATATGATAAATTTGATAATAGTACAAATCCATCACCTGTAGTTAAAATATCTAACGACTTATTTGTAAATGAACAATATCATGGCCCTACTCGAGCATTTAAAGATATGGCATTACAGCCATTTGGTCATATTTTAAGTTCTGTAGCAAAAAAAAGAGATGAGCAATATCTTATATTAGCTGCTACAAGTGGAGATACTGGACCTGCTGCATTAAATACATTTAAAAATAAAGATGGTATTAAAGTAGTTTGTTTATATCCAAATGGTGGAACTAGTGATGTTCAAAGGTTACAAATGGTAACAGAAGATGGCGAAAATTTAAAAGTAATAGGGATAAATGGTAACTTTGATGATGCTCAAAATGCTTTGAAAAATCTTCTTGCTAGTGTTACTTTTAAAGAGGAGTTAGAGAAAGATAATATGAAACTAAGTGCTGCTAATAGTGTAAATTTTGGTAGAATTATTTTTCAAATTATATACCATTTTCAAAGCTATTTAGAGTTATTAAGAGCAGATGAGATAAAGTTAGGTGAAAATATATATATAAATGTTCCTAGTGGTAATTTTGGTAATGTATTGGGTGCTTATTATGCACAAAAAATGGGATTACCTGTAGAAAAACTTCTTGTTTCTTCAAATAAAAATAATATATTAACACAATGGTTAACAACAGGAAAATATGATATTAGAGATAAGAATTTAGAACTTACATTATCTCCTGCTATGGATATTCTTAAATCTTCAAATATAGAGAGAGTTATATTTGACCTTTTTGGTGCAAAAAGAACAAAAGAACTTATGGAAAATTTAAATGAAAATAGTTTTTTTGAGCATACTAGTGAGGAGTTAGATAAATTAAAAAGTTTATTTGGTGCAACTTATAGTGATGATGAATATGGTTTAGAGATTATAAAAAAATATACTAAAGATGGTTATCTAATGGACCCACATACAGCTACTTGTATAAAAGGTTATGAAGACTTAAGAGATAATAAAAATATTAAAACAGTGATATATTCAACAGCAGAATGGACAAAGTTTTCACCTACTGTTTTAAAAGCACTTGAAGATAGTGATATTATTTATAAAGATGAAGAAGCTTTAGCTAAGATATCTCAAAAATTAGAATTAGAGATACCGACTCAAATCAAAGAGCTTTTTAATAAAGATGTTTTACATAATACAATAATAGATATAGAAAATTTAGAAAATGAGATTATATCTTTTTTAAAAGTATAAATTATGAAAGAGATAAAATATTCTAAAGATATAAGAGTTTTATATGTAGAAGATGATTTAGTAATTCAAAAATCTATGTTTAAGACACTCAATAGAATGTTTAAACATATAGAGATTTCTTCTGATGGTTTAGAGGGTTTAAATAAATTTAAAGAGTTGTATAAAACTAAAAAGTCAATTCATATTATTATAGCAGATATAAATATGCCAAAAATGGATGGCTTAGATATGATAAAAGAGATAAAAAAGATAGAGAATGATATATATACAATAATTTTATCAGCTAATTCAGATAGTAACTCTTTAATGAAATCTATTAATTTAGGTGTAAAGGGTTATGTTAATAAACCAATTAATATTTTGGACTTTGTAGATAAAGTTGAGATTGCAATTGATTTTATAAATCTTAAACAAGAGAGAGATATATTAATACAATATAAAGATATAGTTGATAGAAGTTCAATTGTATCAAAAACAGATAAATCTGGTAATATAACTTTTGTTAATGATAAATTTTGTAAAATATCTAAATATTCAAAAGATGAATTAATAGGAAAAAATCATAGAATATTAAAAGATTTAGATTCAAACCCTGATATATTTATAGATTTATGGAAAACTATAAGTTCTAAAAAAGAGTGGAAGGGTCAGATAAAAAATAGAGCTAAAGATGGAAGTATTTATTATGTAGATGCTGTAATATCTCCGATATTAAATGAAAATGGAGATATATATGAATATATAGCTTTAAGAAATGATATTACAGATATTATAAATGCAAAAAGACAGCTTTTAGATAGAATTCAAAATTTAAATAATTTAATATTAGTTATTATAAAAATTGATAAATATTCTAATTATGAACATCTTTATGATGAAAATATAATGGAAAAACTTGATATGTTATTTAAAAATATATCTATGGATTATACACCAGAAGGTTGTAGTTTTGATGAGGTTTATTCATTAGGGTATGGTGAATATGCTTATGTTAAAGAAGTTCCAGAGAATATCTCTTTTAATGCAACTGAAAAAGAGTTACAACTTAAGCAGTTTCAACAAAATATATCAAAGCAAGTATTTATAGTTGATGAATATGAATTTAATTTAAATGTATATATAAGTTTTTCAACACAAAAAGATAAAATATTTGAAAATACAAAATATGGAATAGAGTTAGCTTTAGAAAAGAATATAGATATTGTTTTTGCTAATAATTTAACTCAAAATATAGAAGATAAGATTATTAAAAATGAAAATACTATTAAAATGATAAAAAAGGCTATATCTGATAATAGAATAGTATCTTATTTTCAACCAATTACAAATAATGATACTATGGAAGTAGAAAAATATGAATCTTTAGTTAGATTAATAGATGAAAATGGAAAAGTTTTATCTCCATATTTCTTTTTAGATGTTGCTAAGAAAAGTGGATATTATAATAAAATAACACAAATTGTTATAGAGAACTATTTTAAAGCTTTAGATAAAACAGATAAAGAGATATCTTTAAATCTATCAGCAATAGATATTGAAAATTTAGAGATAAGAAATAAATTAATAAATCTTGTAACTAGTAATTTTCATAATGCAAATAGAATGGTATTTGAACTACTTGAAGATGAAGAGGTAAAAGATTTTAGTATAGTAAAAGATTTTATATCATTAGTTAAAACATTTGGTGTAAAGATAGCAATAGATGATTTTGGTGCAGGTGTATCAAATTATGAAAGACTTTTAGATTATCAACCAGATATTTTAAAAATAGATGCTTGTTTAATAAAAAATATAGATAAAGATAAATATAGTAGAGATGTTGTAGAAACATTGCAACTATTTGCTTGGAAACAAAAGATTAAAACTGTTGGGGAGTTTGTAGAAACAAAAGAGATACTACAAACAATAAAAGATATAGGTATCAATTATACTCAAGGTTATTTATTAGGTAAACCAGAATTATTAGAATTTTATGAAAAATAATGGATTATAAATCATTTATGTTATTTGAAGTTGTTATCTCTTTATTTATTTTATCTATTGTGTTTATAACTATATCTAAAATATTTGTTAAAGATAGTAATTTAGATAGATATAAAACACTTCAAAATATGCAAAATGAATTTATTGTTTTAGGACAAGTAACAAATACAGATAAGATTATATTAAAAAAAGGATTATAGTAGATGAGAATAGATTCAAAAATAAATTTAGGTTTAATTATAGCTACTTTAGGTTTTAGTTCTTTGGGTGCTGTAGAGTTTAAACCAACAGGTTTTAAAGCTACTGGTATGGGTGGAGTTGGAGTTGCAAGTAGTAGAGGTAGTTTATCTGGGTATTATAATCCAGCTTTATTACAACTTAGTGATTTTACTACAGAAGTTAGTATTAATACAGGTGTTAAAATAAGAGAATCTAACTTAGTTGATAATATGGATAAATTATCTGATATTGATTATGAAACTACTTTAGATAATATTGAGAATAATGTAATAACAGGTAAGAAAAGCTTAATAATTAATGGTGTTGTTCAAATAGATACTTTAGGTATTGGTACATCAAATAAACAAGAAGATAGAGATAATTTAATTACAGCTATTGATATATTAACGAAAAAAATTGGTTCTAATAATGCTTTTGAAGTTAATTTAAATCCATCAATAGCAACTCAAATATCTAACTCTTTTGCTTTAGGTTTTTATGGTGATTTAAGTTTAGGATTACAATTAAATATAGATAGTAAATATGATAAATTAATTACAAAACAAAATGAGATTGGGTATGATGAAGTTTATTATGAATATGACCCAGATACAGATTATTATATAGGTTCAATTGGTGATGAGGCTAAAAGTAATTATGAAGCAACATCTTTAGAGTATGCTAATAATAATGGTATAAACTATATTCAACTTGATGCAGTTTTATTAGGGGAAATCCCTTTATCTTATGCAAGAGGATATGACTTTAATAGTGGTAATTGGAATTTTGGTATAAATGCAAAGTATATGACACTTGCAACGGTGTCTCATAGATTAGATTTAGGTGAATCTAGTGAAGAAGCTGAAGATGAAGAGTATAAAGAGTATGAAACTACTTATAAACCAACTCTTGGGATAGATTTGGGTTTAGCTTACCAACCTAGTGATATAGAAGATTTTACTATTGGTTTAGTGACTAAAAATATAAATTCTCCTAAGTTTAAAGTAGATGAGGTAGCATCTAGAAATGATACAGGTTCTAAAATAGGGGATTATAAAATAGACCCATTAATAAGAGCTGGTGTAAGTAAACAATACTTAGATAAATCATTAGAGATAGCATTAGATATAGATTTAACAAAAAATAAAACTATAATAGATGGTGAAGAAAGTCAAATGTTAGGTGCGGGTATTGAGTATCATCCTATTAGTTGGTTTGCTATAAGAGGTGGAGCTATGCAAGACTTAGCTAGTAAAAAATATGATGATGGGATAATATATACAGCAGGGCTAGGTTTTGGACTAAAATGGCTACAAGTTGATTTATCTGCTATGATGAGTTCTAATCAAGGTACTTATGATGGTGAAGATATTCCAAGATATGCAAGTGTAAACTTATCAATTGTTTCAAAATGGGGCGATGGATATAATAAAAAACAACCATAAAAAGGTAATTTAATTGAAAGATATTAACTCAAGAGAAGTTTTAGCATTAAAATATAGACCTAATAGATTTGAAGACTTAATAGGTCAAGATAATATATCTAATACTCTAATGTTAGCATTAGATACAAATAGATTATCTAATGCTTATCTATTTAGTGGTTTAAGAGGTAGTGGAAAAACAAGTACAGCTAGAATTATGGCAAAAGCTTTAGTTTGCGATAATGGACCAACCTCTAAGCCTTGTGAAGTTTGCCCTAATTGTATAAGTGCAAGAAAAAATAAAAATATAGATATTATAGAGATGGATGCAGCTTCAAATAGAGGTATCGATGATATTAAAGATTTAATAGAACATACTAAATATAAGCCAACTAATTCTAAATATAAGATATTTATAATTGATGAGGTACATATGTTAACACAGCAAGCATTTAATGCTTTGCTTAAAACACTTGAAGAACCTCCTGCTTTTGTTAAATTTATTTTAGCTACAACAGATGCTTTGAAGTTACCTGCTACAATACTAAGTAGAACACAACATTTTAGATTTAAAAGAATATCAGAAAAAAATATTGTTCATCATCTAAGACATATATTAAATCAAGAATTTATTGAATTTGAAACAGGAGCATTATCTATATTAGCAAGAGCAGGAGCTGGAAGTTTAAGAGATACTTTAACATTATTAGACCAAGCTATTATATTTTCAAAAGAGATAATAAGTGTAGTTACTGTAACCGAGATGTTAGGTATGATTGAACCTTCTTTTATGGAAAAGATTTTTGATACTATCTTTAATAATAAAGATATTAAAGATATTGTAAGTTTCTTAGAACCTTATGAAGTATCACAAGTTTTAGATGAGATATCTATATATTTAAAAGAGAAGATGTTATTAAACGATAAAAGATTTAATATTGATATTTATGATAAATTCTTCAGAACAATAGCTAACTCAAAAGAGCTATTAAATATGAATAGTGATGATGGATTTGTTTTGATTTTAACACTATTAAAAATGGTTAATATTGTATCTTCTCAAGAAAATTATAAAAATATAAAAGCTTTAGAGAGTACTCAAAAAGTAGATATAATAAAAGAAAATATCAATATTAGTAGCAAAGATAATGCAAATATGAAGTTTTCAAAAGTTATTTCTAATATTTATAGTATAGATGATAAGCTTGCAGAGTGTTTCAAAGTAAGTTTTTTCTTTGGGTCTTATAGTAATAATATATTACATATTAATAGTAAAGCACAAGGGGATTGTAAATCATTTTTATTTAAACATTTTAGTAAAATAAAAGATTTTATAAGAGATGTTTATGGAAAAGATACTCAAATAGAATTTAATAAAGTTTTGCAAGAAAAAATTAAAAGAGATGATAATAGAATAAGAGCAACAATAACTCAAAATAAAGTTATACCTCAAAATGATAACCAAAAAGGTTCTATGATAGAAGATATTGAATTAAAAGATGATAATTTAGTATTGTCTCAAAAAGAGATTGATACAAATGATATATTAAAGTCCGAAATGTTTAATAAAACAGTTCAGTTATTTCAACCACAAAATCCACCTCAAATACAAGATAAATTATAAAAAAGGAGAAAGAAATGGAACGAATAATACTAATTGTTGATAATGATGAAGTTATTTTAACTATGCTAAAAGAAAAACTATTAAATACTATTGATAATATAAAGATATTAGAAGCAAAAACATATAAAGAGGGTATAAGACATATATTAAATAAAGCGATTATTATTGATATAGCAATATTAGATTTAAATTTACCAGATACAGAATCTGGAGCAATTGTAAAATTTGCAACAAATAAAAATGTTCCAACTATTGTCTTAACATCTTTTATCAATGAAGATATTAAAACAACACTTATCTCTTATAGTATTTTAGATTATATTATAAAAGATGGGAAAAGAGGATTAGAGCATTCTGTACGAAGTATAAGTAGAGTTTTAAATAACTATAATACAAATTTATTATTAGTTGATGATTCTAAAGTTTATTTAAATATGGTAAAAGGTATGTTAGAGAAAATGAAATTTAATGTTTATACTGCATCAAATGGGGTTGAGGCATTAGATATTTTAGAAAATAGTGGAGAAATTTTTAAGTTAGTTCTTACAGATTTTAATATGCCAGAAATGGATGGTATGGAATTAACTATGAAAATTAGAGAAAAGTATGATAAAGATAGATTAGGAGTTATCGTTCTTAGTTCAAATGATTCACCAGATATATCTACACAGTTTATAAGTATAGGAGCAAATGATTTTCTAAATAAACCATATACTCAAGCAGAAGTAGCTATTAGAATAAATTCAAATTTAGAATTATTAGAACTGTTTGAAAAAACAAGAGATATGGCAAATAAAGACTTTATGACAGGTGCATATAATAGAAGATATTTTTTTGAAACAGGAGGAAATATATTTAATAAAGCTAAAATAGAAGATTCTAGTTTAGTAGTTGTTATGTTTGATATTGATAAGTTTAAAAATATAAATGATACTTATGGACATGATGTTGGAGATGTTGCAATTATAGAAGTAGCTAAAATTTTAAATAAGAACTTAAGAGAGCAAGACCTTATGGCAAGATTTGGTGGAGAAGAATTTTGTGTTTTATTAGAAAATATCACTCTTGAAGAGGTTGAAGATTTATTTGAAAGAATTAGAAAATTATTTGAGGATAATATTATAAAAATAGGAGATTTAGA
>JAYELQ010000011.1:0-4002 GCA_034717655.1 Campylobacterota bacterium | reverse complement strand
TTTTATAGTACCTTTGGATATAGTGAAAATGAAATTATAGGTGAGCATATAAATATAATTAGATGTAAAAAAAGTGACCAATTAGCATTTCAAAAATTAATGTTAAGGGCTATACACTCAAAAGACTTTGTTAATGGCTCTTTTGTATTTACTACAAATGAGCAACAAAATATAGATTCAAATATTATAATGATACCATTTTTCGATAAATCAAATCTTGTATCTGGATATAAAATATATATAGATACGATATTTTAATTCTAAATCTTTTATCTATTTTTTGTTAAATATTAATAATAAAACAGGAAGTAGTAGTAAATCTGCTAATATAGCCATAATCATAGCAATCATAATTAATATACCAAAATATATAGTTGGTATAAAATTAGATAATACCAAAATAGAAAAACCAATCACAATAATAGTAGATGTATAAAACATAGCAGTTCCTATAGTTTTATGAGCATTAAATATAGCTTTTTTTACATTTCTTTCTATTAACATCTCTTGATTGTATCTATGTATATAATGTATTGTATCATCTACTGCTATCCCCATACTAATAGCAGCTATTGTAATAGTCATCATATCAAGAGGTATATTCATCCATCCCATAAATCCAAATATAACTCCAACAGGTATAATATTAGCACTCATAGCAATAGTGGCTATTTTAATATCTCTAAATAGAATTAAAAACATACTAAATAATAAAAACATAGTGATACCTATAGTTTGAATTTGTGATGAGAATAAAGATTGTAGCATATTGTTATAAATAACTAAAAGGTTTGTAACTTTATAATCTTCTTGATTTTTATTTGTCATATTTTTTAAATCATTATTGATTTTATTTATTAATTTATCTCTTTGTAAATTAGGCATAGAATCGATAACTCTAGTAGAAATTCTTACCATATTTTGTTCTATATTTACATAAGGGGATAATATAATATCTTTATACTCTTTTGGTAACTCTTTATTTAATAAAGCCCATGTTAGACCATCTAATTCTTGATTATTATTAAGTAGTTTTCCAATTTGAGATAGTGTTTCAAGAGATAATACTTTTCCTATCTCATCTATAGATTCAAGATAGTTATGAATCTCTTTTATTTTATCTAGTTTTGTCTTTGTAAACCAATATTGAATTTTATCCTCTTGTGTTTCTTCAAATTCACTCTCAAATTCATCAAGTAGTTCATCATTTGTATCGTCTACTATATTTATATCTTTTACACTGTCATTTTCTTTAAAAGTTATAATAATATCTAAAGGTGTTGTTCCCCCTAGTTTTTGGTCAATTATTTTCATACCTTGATATATTTGAGTATCTGTTTTAAAATAGTTTATAAAACTATTTTCAACTTTTAATTTATTAGCCCCAGTTATTGAAAAAATAACAATAAAAATAGATACTATTAAAATACTTTTTTTATGATTATATGTAAAATTAGCTATTTTTTGTGTAAAAGATACATCTTTATAAATATGTATTGATTTTTTGAAAAAAAGTAATATTGTTGGAAATAGTATAAATGTTAATAAAAAAGAGATTGTAATACCTAAACTCATCATTAATCCAAAATCTGTAATAGGTACTATACCACTTAAAATAAGTGAACTAAAACCTGCCATAGTTGTAATAACAACAAAAAATGAAGGTTTTATCATAGCCATAGATGTATTTAAAACTAAATTATATTGAGTTTCATTTTTATTTAAAATATTTAGCTCTTTATATTTTATAATAAGATGAACTATTAAAGATATATTCATAATAAGTTGTAATGATATAAAGTTTGACGAAACAGCACTTATCTCCCACCCAAATAACCCTAAAAAACCACTAGTTATAATAATAGATATAGTTGATATAAATAGAGCTATAAATATCCATTTTATCTCTTTTAATAATATATATAAAGCAATAGTGATTAATAATATAATAGATATACCAAAAGTATTTAAATCATTTTTAATAAATTCTATCATATCATCAGCTACCATATCAGTTCCACCTAAATATAGTTTTATATCTTTATGATTTTTTTGAAATTCTGATAGTATGCTTCTAATTTCAACTATTAAATTATGATTTTCTATTTTTAATTTATCTCTATAAAACTTTAGATTTTTTTCTGCTATTTTTAATAACTCTTTATTATTAGATTTAAGTAAGCTATCTCTTTTCTCTATAAGCTCAAAGTAGTTATTATCTTTTATTAAGTTTATAACTATATTAGTTGTTGTAAAATCGTCACTTACAAGATTTTGTTTGTATATTGGACTAGTTAAAAACTCTTTTTTTACAAGCTCTTTATCAATACCTTTTGTTTCTAAGTTAGGAATTTTTTCTAATAACTTTTCTATTGGTTTAATTGGTGATTGTAAAAGTGGTACATTTACGATTGAAGTTATAGATTTTATATATTTTAGTTTTTCTATTTTATTTGATAGCTCTTTTATATTTTGTATATTTTTTTCACTTAGTAAATCATCTTTTTTACTTTTATAAGCAATTATTAAAAAATTATCAGCAACAAATTTTTTTGAAATATCTCTTGTAAAAGCTAAATCTTTATCCCCTTTTAACAAAAGGGTTTCAGCACTAGCATCTATCTCTAATTTGAGAGTAAAATTTATCATAATTAACATAAAAATAGTTATAAAACTAAAAACTATTTTTGGATATTTTAAAATAAAATTTTTATAAAGAGTTTTTATCATATTTTATTGCTTTTCAAGATTATCCATAAGCTCTTTTATTGTTTTGTTTTTTAAAAAATCTTTAAATTGTGATTTATCTGTTTTTAGGATACTAACACCCATAATCTCTACATCATATATAAGCCATTTATCTTTATTCTTTAACTCTTTTTTTGGTTTATAAAGTTTATATACAACTTCAAAATGTTTATTTTCATCACTTTCTATATCTGTTTCTAAAACTATTCTATTCGGTTTTGGTTGAGTGATATTTAATATATTTACTTTTTCATCACTATAACTATCTAGTTTTGATGAATAAGACTTTTTCATCCTCTCTACATATAAAGTAATAAACCTTTCTCTATTATTTTTATCTAAACCTTTCCACTGTTTTCCTAAACTTAACTTTGCCATAAGTTCAAAATCAAACATAGGTGTAAGTATTTTTACAACTTCACTATTTCTTTCATTTTTAGATATGTTTTTATTTTTTACATAATTTATTATTTTATCTAAGTTTTTTGTAAAATTACTTTTTACATAGCTTATATCACTGCTATTAGCATCTAAAAAAGTTGCAAAAACTACTAAGCTAACTATTAAATATATTTTTTTTATCACTGAAAATCCTTTTTTTTTAATATGCTATATTTTATCTAATTAAATATTAATTTTATATTTTTAAGATAAAAAAGGTATAATGGCAATCTTATAAATAATTAAAAGGTTAAAATTGAAAGTTTTATTATTACTATTGTTAAATATAAGTATCATATTAGGTTCTTATGTTCAAAATGAGATATGGTGGAGGGGAGATTCTTTATTAACTTTTTTTAAAAAGCATAATATTGATAAAAGTTTATATTTTAATTTATCTAAAACAGATAAAGAGTTGTGTTCAGAGATAAATGCAGGTGTTAAATATCAAGTTTTTTATGATGAGAGTCATACTCTTAATCAAATATTAATTCCTATAAGTGAAGAGATGCAAATACATATTTTTAAAGATTTAAAAAATAAATTTGCACTTGATATAATCCCTATTGAATATCAACAAACATTACAAACTATTGCTATACCTATTAATAATTCTCCATATTTAGATATAGTAAAGAATACTGGAAATAAAGCTTTAGCAAATGCTTTTATGTTAGCTTTTAAAAGAAATAAAAAAGTAAATTTCAAAAGATTAAAAAAGAGTGATAAATTAGCTATTAAATTTAAACAGAAAATTAGAAATGGCAGATATTTTGGTACTCCTGAAATAATAGGAGCTTTACTTGAAGTAAG
>JAYELQ010000010.1:0-4002 GCA_034717655.1 Campylobacterota bacterium | reverse complement strand
TGATTTTAATAGTGATATTATGATGATACTTGATGACCTTGTAGCTTTACCAAATAGTAAAGAGAGAATAAACCTAAGTATAGAAAGAACAACTCAATGGGCAAAAGAAGCTATAGAATATCATATGGGTCAAAAAGCAAAGGGGATAGGGGTAAATCAAAATATTTTTGCTATTATTCAAGGTGGGATAGATAAAGAGTTTAGAAAAAAATCAGCACAAGAATTATGTGCATTAACTAATTATGACGGTTTTGCTATTGGTGGACTAAGTGTTGGGGAGTTAAATAATGAGATGTATGATACTGTAGAATATACAACTCAATTTATGCCAGAAGATAAGCCAAGATACCTTATGGGTGTAGGGACCCCTGAAGACTTAATAGAAAATATTGATAGAGGTATAGATATGTTTGATTGTGTTATGCCCACAAGAAATGCAAGAAATGGTACTCTTTTTACAACTTTTGGAAAAATAAATATAAGAGGAGCTAAATTTAAAGAAGACCCAACTCCTATTGATGATAAATGTGAGTGTTACACTTGTCAAAACTATAGTAGGGCTTATCTAAATCATCTTTATAGAAGTGGTGAGATGACATATTTTAGACTAGCTTCATTGCATAACCTACACTATTACTTACAACTTATGAGAGATGCTAGAGAAGCTATACTAAAAGATAGATGGAAAGAGTTTAAAAAAGAATTTTATAAACTAAGGGGAAAAAATGATTAAGATATTACAAGCTAATTGGTTAGTTGGTTGTGGCTATGATTATAAAATTATAGAAAATGGTGCTATTGTATTTGATGAAAAGATTATAGATGTTGATACTATTGAAAATATAAAACAAAAATATCAAAATGAAAATATAGAAGATTTAGGGGAAAATTCTGTTTTAATGCCGGGGCTTATAAATAGTCATATCCATTTAGAGTTTAGTGGAAATAAAACAACACTACAATATGGAAACTTTGTAAAGTGGTTATTTTCTGTTATTGCAAATAGGGAAGAGTTAATAGAAAAAGCAGATGAAAAACTAATAGATAAAACTTTGAAAGATATTATAAATACAGGAACTACAACTATAGGAGCTATTAGCTCTTATGGTTTTGATATGAACTCTTGTATAAAATCTCCTATTAATACTGTTTATTTTACTGAAGTTTTAGGTAGTAAAGCAGATATGATAGATACTTTGTTTCTTGATTTTAAAGAGAAACTAAATAGTGCTATATCTAATAAAAGTGATAGTTTTATACCTGCTATTGCTATACACTCACCATACTCTACACACCCTTTTATGATAAGAGAGGTTTTAAATATAGCAAAAGAGAATAATATGGTAGTATCTTCACATTTTCAAGAGAGTAAATCAGAAAATGATTGGCTTAATAAATCAGAAGGTGAGTTTAAAGAGTTTTTCTCAAAACTATTAAATCAAAATAAATCAATAACAACACCTATGGACTTTCTAAATCAATTTAAAGATATAGAACATCTATCATTTACACATTGTGTTGAAGCAAATGAGGAGGAGTTAAATAAAATAAAAGAGTTAAATGCTACTATTATACATTGCCCTAACTCAAATAGACTTCTTACAAATAGTAGTCTAAATCTAAAATATTTAGATAATATAAATATAGCTATGGGTACAGATGGATTAAGCTCTAACTACTCTTTGAGTATGTTTGATGAGATACGAAATGCAGTTTTTATTAATAATGATTATGATATAAATGAACTATCAAATCTACTTCTAAAATCAGCTACAAAAGGTGGTGCAGATATGCTAGGGCTAAGAAAAGGTATATTAAAAAAAGATTATGATGCAGATATAATATCTTTTAATACTCCAGATAAAATAGAAAATAAAGAAGACTTAGCTGTTGCTATAATATTACATACAAAAGATGTAAAAAGAACATATATAAAGGGAAAAAATGAAAGAGTTTGTTAGTGATACACTTTGGCCTATTACAGGCCCTATAGTTTTTATACAAAGAAATTTTATAACAATGTTGGTATTAAGTATAATTGGATATATGATATTAACTACAGATAAGGAAGATTTAAAACAACCAAATTTACAAACTATCACTTTAAGTGGTGCTATTATGAATTCTGAGCAAGTTTTAGAAGCTATAAACAAAGCAAAAATAGATAAAAATATAAAAGGGGTATTATTTAAAGTAAACTCTCCAGGGGGTGCTGTAGCTCCATCTGTAGAGATAGCTTATGCTATAAAAGAGTTAAATAGTATTAAACCAGTTGTAGCTTATGCTAGTGGGACTATGGCAAGTGGTAGCTATTATGCTTCTATTTGGGCTTCAAAGATTATATCAAATCCCGGTAGTATGATAGGCTCTATTGGTGTTATTATGCAAAGTATGGATGCTAGTGAACTTATGGCAAATATAGGTATCAAAACTCAAAATATAAAAATAGGTACTTATAAAGAGGTAGGTACTCCAACTAGAGAATGGTCGCAAGTAGAGAAAGAGGAGTTAAATAAAGTGATAAAAAATACTTATGATATGTTTGTAAAAGATGTAGCAGGGGCTAGGGGATTAAAACAAGAAAATCATAAAGAGTTTGCAGATGCTCATATATTTACAGCTTCACAAGCAAAAGAGGTGGGTTTAATAGATGAAGTAGCTACAATATCAAAAGCTAAAGAGATGGTTATAAAACTAAGTAAAGTAAAAAATCCAATTTGGCAAAAAGAGGATAAAGTAGATAAATTTATAGATAAAGTTATAAATAGTTCTATAAAAAGTATAAATAATCAAATGAATTCAGGATTAATGGCTTACTAAAAAAATATTAATTTTACTTTTAATTAAATAATGATATTATTCCAAACAAAGTATAAGTTATAATAAATATTAATATAACTTATACAAATAAAAAGGATTAGTATGAAAAAGTATTTAATGTTATTTGGTGGTTTATTTCTTGGTTATTTTTTAATTAGTGATATATATATACAAGTAACAAAAGATAAAACTCCTGGTAAAGCCAAAAGACTAGCTTGTCAACAAAATGTAACTACATTTGAAAAAAGCTATAATGATGAAAAAGTTAAAATAGCCCAAACTCTTATAAAAGCAGGAAATTATGAGTTTACTTCAACTATAGAAAAATCAAAATATGCTACATCAAAACTATTTAACTATATCTCAAAAGAGCAAACAGATAAGATATTTCAAGATGAATTAAAAAGTTATATAACTGTAAAAAATTCAGAAGGTAAAAAACTAAATTTAAAATATAATATATATGAAAATGATATAAAAGACCCAGGTAAAAAAACAGAAAAAAGTAAACTTTATGCTGGATATGTTTGGTTAGAGGTTAAAGATGAGAATAACTTTGTTATATACAAAGTTCAAATTGATTTTATGGATAAAGAAGGTAAAGATATAACTCAATCTATAAAGTGTTGTATAAAATCATTGATAACATATAATTGATTAAAAATAAAATTTTAAAGTATAAAAGGTAGAATTTTAACTATTGCTGTTGTTCTTATTGGTGTCCACAATTTAGGAATAAGTGTTAACTAGTTGTTAACACTTAGTACTGCATTTAGTACTTCTGTTGATTTAGTTGCATTTACACTACTGCCATTCATCACTTTACCAAGAAGTAGTGTAAAGCCCCTTGCTTTAGCTATGGGTAAGTAAATCCCACGAAAAATAAAAATCAGCTTAAAATAATTTATATAGTTATATAAATAGAGCTTTTTAAGAAAATTTACTCTAAAAACAATAAAAAATGACTTTTTTTAAAATACAAAATAATTTAGTATCTTCTTTAATATCCGAAAAACAGGGCTTTAAGTTTATATTAAAATTTCGTGGGATTTACCTAAGCTATGGGGATATAAACGGAAAAATTAAGGTATTATTTATCTTTCCAAATGTATAATGCTATTAATATTGTCTTTTCTTGTAAATATCATATTATATGGTGTTCCACATATAGAAGAAAAGAAT
>JAYELQ010000009.1:0-4046 GCA_034717655.1 Campylobacterota bacterium | reverse complement strand
TTTTCAATAGGTACCATAAGTCCACCCGCACCTTCAATAATTAAAGTATCACAAGATTTTAAAAGTTTTTGGATTTGATTTAATATAAAATTTATATCTATCTTTTTATCTTTTTTTGCAACAAAAGGGGCAGCAGGTAAACTAAATTGATATGGTACAATATCATCTATATTAAAATTAAAATCTTTATTTAATCTCTTTGCTATAGATAAAACTTTTACTCCATCTTTAGGTTTAGATTTTACTCCTGTTTCTATCGGTTTAAAATAACCAACTTTTTTACTATCTTTTGCAAATTTATTTAGAAAAATCTCACAAGCATAAGTTTTTCCAATATCTGTATTTGTTGCTGTTACAAAGAAAATTT
Organism: Campylobacterota bacterium; assembly: GCA_034717655.1. GTDB lineage: Bacteria > Campylobacterota > Campylobacteria > Campylobacterales > Arcobacteraceae > JAIOSF01. The sequence continues at coordinate 3,679 of JAYELQ010000009.1, read as the reverse complement.
TTTTCATTAAAGTTTTGCTAGGTCAGAAACAATTTTATGAGATTCTACATCACTAAAAAAGATATTTCTTGACAATTCATCATTACATTTTTTTATAAAATTTTTCTTTTGTTCTAATTGTTCCTCTGGATTATCTGTATATTTTTTTAATATTTCTCTTAATTGATTAAAATATTCTTCTCTAATTTCACTTTTTTTAGTTAAAAGAGATTTATGCTCTTTTTTATTTAATTTTAGAAATATTAAAATTATTAATATTGTTAAACTTATAGATATTATTATAGTAGTATTCATCCTTAATCACCTTTTCCAATAAGATACTTTCCAAGCATTATCGATAATACTGTACCAATCACCACTACATAAACTACAAAATCACTATGAGGTTCAGAACGTATCATAATTATACTCTACAACTACCCATTTTTGAAAGTGCATTTATCTTATCTACTCTTCCTGTATGTCTTCCACCTTGAAACTTATGTGTTTCCCAAGAGTTTATAATAGCTTCTATTATACCTTCTGCTGATACTCTTTCACCTAAGCATAATATATTTGCATCATTATGTTCCCTAGCCATAGCTGCACTATATTCATTATGACATAAAGCTGCTCTTATACCATCATATTTATTTGCAGCCATACTCATACCTAATCCTGTACCACAAATTAATATACCTTTACTATGTTCATTTTCTAATACAGATTCACAAACTTTACTTGCAAAATCTGGATAATCTACTCTATTATCATTAAAAGGTCCTAAATCTATAACTGTGTGACCATTTCTTTCAAAAATTTCTTTTACAAACTCTTTTATTTTTATACCTGCATGGTCTGAACCTATAAAGTATTTCATTAATATATCCCCTCTTGATGTTTTAACTCTTTCTCTTTTATATATTTTGTTTTTTCTAACTGTTCTGGTGTTTTTAATACTCTATCCCATCTAATATTATAGTCATCATCCCAAGAAAAATATATAAACCAAGGTGTTCCAACTATATATTTATATTCAACACTACCCCAAAATCTACTATCATTACTATGGTCTCTATTATCACCCATCATAAAAAATTGACCTTCTGGTACTTGAATAAAACTTGTATTAAAAAGTTCTATAGGTTGTCTTCCATCATTAACTACACTACTATCATTATGAATACCTGGATGCTTTTTCCTATAAGGGTTTTTTATAAATATCGTATCGTTTATTGTTACTAGTTCATACTCTTTATAGTTCTCTTTTATATACTTATTACCTTCATTTAGGTGTAAATATAACTCTTTATCTTTTAAGTATAATATATCTCCACCTGTTGCTATACATCTTTTTACATAGTGTATTTTATCATTATGTGGGTATCTAAATACAACAACATCACCTCTTTTGGGTTTATCTCCCTCTATTAAATGTCCATTATCATTAAAATCTGGTAAAACTTTCACTTCAAGCCAAGGTAATCTAGGAGTAGGGATACCATAAGTAAATTTTTTAGCAAATAACATATCCCCTATAAGTAAAGAGTTTTTCATACTTCCACTTGGTATAACAAAAGCTTGTGCTACAAAAAATATAACAGATAATACAATTATAATAGTACCTGTCCAAGTACTACTCCAGTGATAAATCTTTTTTAGTAAATTCATATAAAAATTACCTATTTTCTTAATTTTGCTGATTTTATAGTATTTTTTAATAACATAGCAATTGTCATAGGACCAACTCCACCTGGAACGGGTGTGATATAACTACATTTTGCACTAACATTTTCAAAATCAACATCACCTGTTAGCTTTCCACTTTCTAATCTATTTATACCAATATCTATGATTATAGCACCATCTTTTACCATATCTTCTTTGATTAAATTAATTACTCCAACACCAACACATATAATATCAGCATTTAAAGTATGTTTTTTTAAATCATCTGTATGAATATGACAAATCTCAACAGTAGCATCTTCATTTAGCATAAGTGTAGCCATAGGTTTACCTACAATATTACTAGCCCCTACAACACATACATTTTTACCTTTTAAATCAATATTATACTCTTTTAAAAGTTCCATAACACCATAAGGTGTAGCAGGTACAAAACCATCTAGTTTTGCTACTACTCTACCTACATTATAAGGGTGAAAACCATCTACATCTTTTGAAGGTTCTATCGATTCTAAAATAGCCGTAGTATCTATATGTGTAGGAAGTGGAAGTTGTACTAATATACCATCAATATTTTGATTTTTATTCATAAGGTCTATGATTTCTAAGATGTTTTCTTGAGAAATAGATTTTGGCATCTCATGCACAATTGAATATATTCCAGCTTCTTTACAAGCTTTACTTTTCATATTTACATAAGCAGTACTAGCAGGGTCACTCCCTACTAAAATAACTGCCAAGCCAGGGGTTATAGCTTTTTGTTGTAGAATTTCAACATCTTTTTTTACTTCAATTCTAATTTTTTCAGATAATTTTTTACCATCTAATATAGTCATAGAGAATCCTTTTCAAATATTAATGCATCATTTTATCTAAAATTGATTAAAAAAGATATTAATAAATTAAAAAAACTATTCACTACTAGCCTCTATAGAAGATTGTAATTCTCTTAAATGTTCTATGACTATATCTTTTGATTTATGTAATTTAGGTATTAACTCTTCAACTTTTTGTTTATCCATTACATTTTCTATTATTTGGGCACCTATTTTATGTATATCAATATGATATCTTTCTATACTTGCATAAACTTTTACACACTCTTTATTTGCAAATTTTATCAATGCAGGTTTTAAGTCTCCATAATAGTATAGACCAAGATTACACTCTTTATGTGTAGAGATTTTTTCTACTTGTTGTTTTTTAACTAAGTCTTCAATATGTTCAACAAATTTTTCATGCTCATAAGCCATTATTTCTATGGTTTGCATAATAGCCTTTTTTACAAAATTTACATTTAAAATACAAAGTTTTTTAATAAGCATTCTAAATTGCTCTATATTATCTAGTAGATTATCTGAATTTAGTTCTAGTTCATTAGAGCCATTGTTTAAAGATTGCATAATATCAAGAAAATCTTTGTTGTCTTGATTTTTCCCCTCTAGCTGACCTAGAATAGATAAAGATTTAATATTATTTATTTGAGATTTAATTTTTTTATTTAGTTTTAGAAGTTGTATAATTATATCTCTAAAAGGTACAACATCAATAGAATATATACTTATATATTTAAAATATTTTATAGCAACAAAGTTATGTTTGTCATTTTCTATATAATCTTTTATCTCTTTTCGAACTAGTATTGAAGCTAAATATAACATCTGGACATTTACATATATAAGTTGTTTACTTTCACTCTCATCCCTTATACCTTGAACTATTGAACTTACTGAATTTAAACTTTCACTACTCTCTTCTGAAAAGTCTTTTACAAAAGATGTAACAACTTTAAATGCTTCCCCTTCACTACCAAATTTATTTGCAACCAATTCACTATTTAAAGCAGATAATACAATATCTTCTAAAATCATATTACTATTACTACTATTTTTATCAATCTTTTGCATAATAGAAACACTCTCATTTACATTATCAACATAATTCCATGAAAGAGATATTTACAATATAACCACTATTAGTTTTTAAATCTATATCTTTTTTTGTGATTTAA
>JAYELQ010000008.1:0-4047 GCA_034717655.1 Campylobacterota bacterium | reverse complement strand
TTAAGTATAATTATTAATTATGATTATAGCAAGTAGAATCCCTTACTTAAAGGGTTTTATATTTAAGTTTTATCTATTTTTCATAGAAAACTTAAGAAAAGTGTGTTTTTCATCGGATTAACCTGCCTAATCTTTGATTTTTCCATAATATATCTTTTGTTAATACTTTTTTTCCTTTTTTTGTTATATTTACAATTTTAAATATCTATTTTAAAGTGTAATGTAATAGTAACAAACATTATGGACATATTTTGTACAGAAAATATTATCTATAGTACCTCTTCACAACTAACCATCTCCCAACCTTTAAAAACTAATACTATTTTAATAAACTTTTCACCTAAATCATACTGATTTAACTGTTTTTTTGCTTGGCTTATATGCTTTTCTAAAAGTTTTTCTGAATATTCACTTCTTTTTATATATTTTAGCTCAATTATAGCACCAAAAGGCACTTCATCTTTAACTGGTTCTAATAAAATATCAATATATCCTTTGTTTTGTTCAACTTCAGATTTTATTTTTAGTTGATAAAAGTTATTAAGATTAAGATATGATAAAATAAAAGCTTTTATGAAATTCTCACCATCGATAAAATCTCTAATAGAACTAGACTCTTTTATAACTTTAGCTATATAGTGAAAAACACTTAAGTCTTTACTTATTGCAAGTTGTGCTAATTTTTCATCAAGTTTTTCTGTACTCATTTTATAATCATCAAAATCGTTATAAGCATAATGGATAAATTCACTTAGTAATTTTTTTATAGTTTGATTTGGAGTTTTTAGGTTTAATTGAAACAACTTCTTTTTAAGTGTCATAAATCCTAAGCTAAACATAAAAGATTTAAAATTATCTTCATTTGTTAATTCAAAAGCTGAAAAGTTATCTTTTATTTTAGTAGTGGTTACTTTAGTACCTAAAATAAGATTATTTAACATCTTAAAATTACCATTAAGTTTTTTATTTGTATATACTAAATATTTTAATTTTGTATAATCTGTTCTTACATTTACATCTATTAAATCATCAGGTTCACAATCTTTTCTAATTAAACTGTTCAAATAGTATAAAATCATATCAGAGTTATATATAGTGTGTTCTATATCTTTATGAAACCTATAAGAGTTATAATATTCATCACAAATAGATATTATTCTCTCTTTTTTATCATCTAAATCATAATACTCAATCATCTTATTTAACTCATCTTTTGTAACTCCAACCATATCATTATAAGCTTTATCAAGAGATATATTTTCGCCTATATTACTTCCACTTGTTACATCATATAATGCTAGTGGTGAAACACCTGTAAAAAACATCTTTTTAACAGCTCCAGTTGTACCATATTTTAACATTGTAAAAAACTCTTTATAAATGGCACTTTTAGAAGTAACTATATTTTTATAAGCATTCATATCACTTACTAAAAGTTTGGTTACAAAGTTATCATACTCATCTATCAAGATATAAATTGGTAAAGATTTTTTAACACAATAATCAAATAAATCTCTTAAGTTATTTATTGGATTAGTATCAATAATATTAAAATCAAGATTATATTTATCTTTAAAAAATCTTATCTCTGCATTTATATTACTTCTAAAACTACTCTCATAATCAGTAGTATCAACAGCACTAAAATCAAATCTCATAATATAAAAACTACTTTTTAATGGTGTTGGATTTTTATAAATATAGGTAGTTTTAAATATCTCTTCATATTTATTTTTATAATAGATATCATAATAAGCTTCTAGCATAGCAATAGTTAAGCTTTTCCCAAATCTTCTAGGTCGCAAGAAATATAAAAAATCTGCATCTGTTTCAATTTTTTCTATAAAAGAGGTTTTGTCTATATAAAAATAATCCTCTTCTAATACTCTTTTAAAATCACTTAGTCCGTATGGTAGTTTTTTTAATCTCATAATTTAACCTTATTTTAGTTCTTTTATATATTGATAATATTAGCATATATTAACTAAATTATTTGTGTTTTTAATTTAAAGGATAGTAACAGTTAATCATAATCTATACAATATTTTGTCTATTAAAAAAGTTTTTATGAAAAAATAGAAAAGTGTTATAAATATAAGTGTATCTTCATTAAGTTTCAATCCCCATGTAGTGCAACGGAATTCCGAAGGAAAAAAAGTCGGGTCAGTGTCGTAACCCCTATTCATACGATAAATAAAGGGTTTTGAATCTTAAGTGAAACTTTAACGAAGAAACAGTATATTTTTAAATAACATCTTAATAAAAAGATGAGAAATTATACACTATTTAAACTTAAATTATATTATTTTGAAGAACCTTTTTTTAAAATTTTTAAACCATTAAGTTTTATATTTACTCTTTTTGGTGGAATATATTTTTTTGGTATAACAATATCTATCTCTTTTTCAATATGCTTTTTATTTAATATATCCCCATCAATAATAAGTTTTTTATATTTTTCAACAATATCAATAATATCTTTTCTAGTATTATCTACTTGTTTTCCTGAATTTGCATGAAGTAAATTATTTCTTAAATCACCTACATCTTGATAATACTTTTTTATATCATCTATATCTTTAAATTCATTTATATATTTATAAAGTATATCTCTTATCTCTAAGTTAAAAAACCTATTTCTATTCTCTTTTTTATCAAAAAATATAAATGACTTACAACTATTAACAATATCATAATAATCAGCTATTGTATCTGGTTTTTTAGGGTCTTTTGGTTCTTTATTTGATATTTTTACTTCATACTCTTTAATATATTTATTTATATCTTTATCATATTTAGAAAATGTACTTTTTAAATAAAACCCTATCCCCTCAAATATTAAAGATAAAGAGTGTACAAAATAACCTTTATAAATTAAATCTTTTGCCAAATAATAATAAGTTTCATACCTATGACTTTTTTTACTAAAAACATCTTCTATATGCTTGTTTACATCATTAAGCTCATTTAACAAGACTCTACTCTTATCTTGTGATAAATTCTTTATTTCATCAATTAATAAATTAGATGATTTATTAAATAAATTCTCTAGCGACAATCCCATTAAGTCAGCAGAAAATTGATTCATAGCTTTTAAAAGATTTTGATACTCTTTATTTCTAATTTTAATATGTGTTGAAGTTGTGTAGTTATCTTTAAAATTAGTAAGTAAAAATGATAAATTTGCTAAATCTAAATAATCAAATAAACTTACTATCTCATATTTTTTAAATTGCTTTATCTCTTTTGCAAATATGATATCTTTGATTTTATTAATATTTTTAATATTTTGAACAATCAATGATACTGTAGCTAAAATAGGTAGATGTCTAAAACCGTGAGATACATCAAATATAACCTCATCATAATCTAATAAAGCTGTATTAATAAGCTTTAAAATATTATCATAACTCATATCTTTTGAGATAAAATACTTTTTATTAAAATTATCAAAGCTTATATTCTCATCTTCAAGAACTTTTTTATTTGTATCTCTAGCTTCATCTGTAAAAATAGGTACAATAGTATAATCTTCAAAATTATCTAAAATCAAAGGAAACATATTAGTATATTTCTCTTTTTTTAAATTAAACTCTTTATTTAATTTATCTTCATAATAATATATTGCTCTTTTTTCAAAAGGGGTAATGAAACCTTTCCCTAATATAGTTACAACTGCTTTTTTCTTTTCCACCTTTTCCCCTTTTATAATCTTAATTTAATAAACTTTCAATATACTCTTTTCTTTTTAAGGCTTTTTGTTTTGCTTTATCCCATTGTTTTGAGTCTTTTTGCATAATAGATTTTAATTTAACAGCTAATTCTACTTTGATATCATCTATATTTTCTATACTACCATCTTTCATACCGTTTATAACTTTTGTTACATCATCTCCAAAACTATCTATTATTTTATCAATAGGATTCATAGAAGCTAGCTCTTGTTCTCTTTTTATTCTAGCTTTTTCCTCAGCTTCTTTTTGTGCTTTATATTCTGCCTCTTTTTTTAGTTTTAAAGCTATCGCTTTATCTTTTGCTTTTTGGATA
>JAYELQ010000007.1:0-4052 GCA_034717655.1 Campylobacterota bacterium | reverse complement strand
CCACAATATAAAGAGTTTATTATAAATCAACTTGATATGTTCAATAAGAATAAAAACTTAGCTAAAACTTTGAATAATGAGATATCTAATAGATGGGATTTTTTAGAAAATTATCAACCATCTAAAACTCTAAAGTCTTATATCCCAAATACAAACTTAATTCAAACAAGTTGGAATCAAGACTACCCTTATAATAAATATTTACCAAAGTTTGAAGATGGAAATTATACAGTTGCTGGATGTGTTCAAGTTGCTACTTCTCAATTGATGAAATATTATAACTATCCATCAAAAGGTAAAGGTGTAGTATCTAATCCACAAAGTAATAATAATGTTATAGATATGAAAGCTGTATTAAATAAATATTACAATTGGTCAACTATGCCAAATAGTTTAGATGGTGCAAGTGAATATCAAATAGATGAGATAGCTTATCTTATGAGGGATTTGGTTGTTGCAAATGAAGCCTCTTTTGATAAAGATGGAACGAGTGCTTATAATGTAACAGAAGCTTTAATAGCTAATTATGGATATTCTACATCTGCAAAACATCTTCAATCAGATAGTAATTATGCAGAATATGCTTCAAATAGTGAGATAGTTAATATTGTAAAATCTCAAATTGATTTAGAACAACCTGTATTATTTGGATTACCAGGGCATTTAGTAATAGCTGATGGTTACCAAAATGATAATACAGGTAATTATGTTCATCTTAATATGGGTTGGGGTGGTTCTAGTGATACTTATTATAATATAGGGGAAACTATAATCGCAGACCCTTATACCTTTGGTACAACTTATGATATTTGGTATGATGTTAAACCTTGTGATATAAATATATCAGGTGATTGTAATTTAGTAGAGAATAATAACTTAAGTATAGATGTAGCCCCTGTTATAGATAGCTCTTTAGATGAGCAAATTTTAACATCTAGTAAAAAAATATTTATTAATGGTTATGATGAGAATAATGAAGATAATATAAGTTTTAAATCTTTTCAAAATAATAATAATATAGAGTTAAGTTTTAATAATAATATATTAACTATAAAGCCATTAGTTCAACAAGGTTCATCAAAAGTAAAAGTAGAACTATCTTCAAATGATAAAAGTATTTATAAAGAGTTTAATGTACTTATAAATGATGAGGTTACACATTTTGGAAAAGAATTTTCTGTAAATGGTACATTTTTAAATCAAGATGATTTATATAAACATAAAGTTATACTTGAAGGTAGTTGTAGTGTAAGTGGATTTAATGGATATTCAAATCAACCATTTTATACATCTTTATTAGATACAAATGAAAATATTTTAAGTGAACCTATAAATGATACATTTAATACAGATACATTAATTACAGATTTTTATTTAATTGGAAGTAGTTTAAGTAGTAGTAAACAGTATTATCTTTATGATGAAAATGATGCAAATTATACTTTAAATATATCTTGTCCACAAGCAGATATAACAACATCAAAATTATCAAAGATTTTAGATATAGCTATAGATGAGAGTGATTATATAACTGAAGATACAAATAGTAGTGATATCGTTGAAAATAGTATCGTTTCAGATGTTATTAGTTGGAATTTAATGGGGGCTGTTGAAGATACAAATGTATCTAATATATCTTGTAAAGATATGGAGTTAAAAAGTATATGGAAATATACAGATAATAGTTGGAAATTATATACAATAATACCAAATAGTACAAGTTATGAAACATTTGATATTATAAATAAAGGTGAAGGTTTTTGGGTGAATTGTGAAAATGAATAAAAAAGTTATATTATTTGACCTTGATGGTACTTTGATAGATAGTACAGAAGCTATTTTAGGGTGTTTTTACCACTCTTTTAAAGAGTTGGGTTTTGATTTTAAAGGCTCAGATGAAGATATCAAAAAAGAGATAGGTTATCCATTAGATGTAATGTATGCAACTTTAGGAATACCAAAAGATGATATTACTATGTTTGTAGATAGTTATAAAAAAGAGTATCAAAAAGTATCTAAAGCTAAAACTATCCTTTTAGAAAATGCTTTAGAGTCTGTAAAATTAGCTTCAACTTTTGCAACATTGGGAGTAGTAACAACAAAAACAACTACATATAGTATAGAACTACTTGAGTCTTTTGGTATTATGAAATATTTTGATACGATTATAGGTAGGCAAGAGGTTATAAATCCCAAACCACACCCTGAGCCTATATTTAAAGCACTTAAAAATTTAAATATAGAGCCATCAAAAGATATATATATGATAGGTGATACAAAATTAGATTTAATAGCTGGAAATAGTGCAGGGGTTAGTAGTGTAGCAGTTCTTTGTGGATATGGTACAAAAGATGAGTTATCACAATATACAAATAATATCTTTGATAACTCTTTAGATGCTGTAAAATGTTTAAAAATTTTATAGAATAAAATTAGTAAATTAATAAAAAGTGAGATATATAAATTAAAATGAAAGTATGGAAAAAAGTAGTTGTTGATGCTTCTAAAAATGGAGAGTTTAAGTCTAAATATTATTGGGTTGATAAAGATACAAATTTAATGTGGCAATTACAAGAAACAGATGAACAATATAAATGGGATTTTATAGATAAAGTAAGTGAAAAATTAAATAATCAAAAGTTTGGTGGGTTTGATGATTGGAGAGTTCCAACTATTGATGAGTTTAAAACAATATTATTAAAAGATAGAATAAAAGATAGAACTTATTGGTCTAGTAGTACTGTTTCAAATAATACAGGGTATGCTTGGATTGTGAATTTTAACATTGGTGATGTTAGTTATTCTGATAAAAAAGCTAACCATTATATTTGTTGTGTTCGTAGAGTAGGTGAATAAAATATGATAAAGAATAAAAGATTTATATCTTTAAATAAAGAAAATGGGAAAGATGTAAGGTTATTAATAGATACTAAAACAGGATTATTATACTCTCCAAAATATCATAATGATAATATAATAGGTAAAGATATATCAACTAAAGATATATCTAATTTTATAACATATTGGGAAACTATGGAAGATATGCAAGATGATGAGCTTGATTATCTTTTGCCAAAAGAGTATAGAGATGAGTTTTTTTATAATATTGATAAAAAATTTTTAGTATCTTCAGGGGAGTTTTGTGATATTCAAGTTTGGAAAGATGATTATGATGTTGAGATTTTTAATGGATTTTTAAACTCTAATATTAAAAAATTTAGTTTTAACCCAAATACAAAAGCTATTTTTGACCCAAATATATATAATAATATTTCAGAACTATCAAAACATAAAAATATAATAGATTACACAAATATAATATTAGAAAAAATAACAACTTATTCAAAATTAAATAATGAAAATTTATCTTCTATAGATAAAATATATTTAAAACTATCTAGCCTTGAGACACCTAATAAAAATATGCAAAAGATAAAAGAGTATCTTTTAGAAGAGTTTGACTTTTCACTTTTAACAATAAAAAAAGATTTGATAAATTATAAAACTCAATCAACTGAATTTATTAAAAAATTAGAGAAAGAGAATAATATATTTAATTTTGTACAAGGAGATAATATTGATTTTAATCTTTATTGTGAAACAATTACAAATAAATATAATAACCAAATAGATAAAATTGAGGAGTTTTCTCAAAATAGAGAGTTTTTAGAAACTATTTTAACTCAACTTGAGATGATTTTTTCTAACTCAAGTAATATATATACATCTTACAAATCAAATCTATTAAAAAAATGTGAAGATGAATATGTAGAATATGAGTTCGAAAATATTTATAATCAATTAATTGTGGAGTATGAGAATATTGATAATAGATATTTTGATATATTAAAATATAGTTTTAATAATGATTTATCTGAAGATACAACTTTAGATATTTTGGAAACTATGACAAGATATCAAAAAAATATTGAAAACTATTTTATTAGTGATAGAATATCTATAATTCAAAAATATAATAAAAAGAAAAAAAGTAATTTTTTACAAAAAATAGATATAGAAAATAGTTTATTTGATTTTTTGATTGACTTTAT
>JAYELQ010000006.1:0-4086 GCA_034717655.1 Campylobacterota bacterium | reverse complement strand
TTATATATTTTAAGTATCTATTTAATAAAGAGGGGGATTATAAAAAGAAAAATATTATTGCTATATTATTAAAATTAAACTCACCTAAAAATAATTCAGACTTAGGGATAAGAGCATATAAAAAAGAATCTCAATATGTTGGTTTTTTTGCAAATGCTGTTATTTTTGTATCTATTGCTACTGTTATTAATCTTGAACTATTATGGCAATATAAAACAGAAATATTATATGTATTTATATTAACAACTGTTATTAGATATTTAATTATGCTATCTTTTATAAAATATAAAAAGTATCCTATGAGATGGAGTAATATATTAACTTTAGCAGGTATGAAAGGTGGACTAGCTGTAATTATGATAGTTTCTTTAGATGATAATTTTATATATAAAGAGATGTTTCTTACTATTACTTTAGGAGTTGTAATATTATCTATTTTTGTATATACTATATTTTTAATGATATATTTATCTATTCAAAAAGATAATTTAAGACTAGATGAAGCTGGTGAGCATAATATAAAAGATATAAAAGATATTAAAGACTTACTAAAAAAAGAGATAAATACAGAAGCATATAATGAGATAATATTTGAAGAGTTAGTTGAAAAAGAGATAACGAGAGCTCAAAGATATAAACAAGTTTTTTCAATAATATCATTTAAATTAGATGGAGTTGATATTAAACCATTTAAAGATAAAATGAGAAAGAGTGACTCTTTAGGAAAAATAACAAGTGAAGATTATGCTATACTACTTCCCCGTACTTCACTTGATGATATTATAAAATATATAGAGAAATTAGAAAAGTTTTTGGGAGATAAACATATATCTGTAGTTCAATACTCAGCAGGAGATTCAAGAGATATGCTATATGAAAAACTTTTAAGTGGATTAAAATATAAAAATAATCTTAGAATAGAAGTTTAAAAAGTATCTAAACTATAATTAAGTATAAACTAAATATAATTGCAAACATAATTAAAAAAAAGGATACAAAGTATGAAAAGAACATACCAACCACATAACACACCAAGAAAAAGAACTCATGGTTTTAGAACAAGAATGGCTACTAAAAATGGTAGAAAAGTTATCAAATCAAGAAGAGCTAAAGGTAGAAAAAGATTAGCTGTTTAAGCAAATCACATCGTATAAATACTCAAAAAGAGTTTAACCAAATATATAAAAGTAATAAAAGGTGGCATACTCATAGTTTTGTTACCTTTTTCAAAGAAAGTGATGATTTCAAATTTGCTTTTGTATCATCAAAAAAAGTGGGAAATGCAGTTTTTAGAGCTAAAAGTAAAAGACTACTTAGAGCTTTAGTTCTAGAAAAAGAAAATCAACTAAAAAATGGAAAATATATTTTTGTAGCAAAAAATGGTATTTTTGAAAGAGATTTTAAAGTTCTTCAAAAAGATTTTAAATATGCTATGAAAAAGTTAGGCTTATTTAAATGAGTAAAATTGTACTTTGGATGATTAGGTTTTACCAAAGATATTTAACGATATTGTCATTTGGTAGTTGTAGATATTACCCTACTTGCTCATCATATGCAAAAACTCAATTCAAATACAATAACTTCTTTCAAGCTTTAATATTATCTACTATAAGAATTTTAAAATGTAATCCATTATTTAAAGGTGGATTTGATTATCCAAAAACAAAATGTGTACCTAAAAATATAACAAAACCAAAATTTTGTAAAATAGAGGTTGAATATTGGAAAGTACCTATTGAAGATGGAAAATGCTTACTACTAAAACACAATAAAAAATGGGATTAAATAAATATGGCTTTAAATGATACAACATTAAATAAAGAACAAACACAAAAAAGAATATTACTAGCAACAGTAATATCATTTGCTTTTTTTATAGCATATGATTTTCTTTATCTTCAACCAAAACAACTAGCAGCAGCAAAAGAGCATAACCAAACAACACAAATGGTTTCACAACAACAAAATATAGCTCAAAATAGTGCAAATAGTGCTCCTATTATAGCAAAACAAGTTACTCAAGCAAACCCAACCCCTGTTATAAATAGTTCAAGTTCATCTTCTATTATTTCAACTATTAGAACAAATAAAAACCTTATTGAGATAGATAGTTTAGGTAGAGTTAGTCAAGTAACACTAGTAAAACCAAAATATGTTGATGAAGATGGTAAACAGATTAAACTATTTACACCTTCTCAATTAAGACCACTTGAAGTTAGATTTGCAGATAGTAAAATAAATACGGAAGCATTTACTAAAGCTGTTGTAGCTTCTAGTTCTAGTGTAGATGCGACTAAAGGGAAAACAACTTTAACATTAACACAAGAGTTAAGTTCAACTACTTTAACTAAAATATTTACTTTTTTTCCTGATGGTCAATATAATATAAAAATATCTGCTACAAACAAAGCAGATTTCTTTGTAACACCAGGTTTTAGACCTGATGTATTAGCAGATATGTATGCAGACCACGGTGCTTTATTATCTTTAAATGATGGTACTTTAAATATTATTGAAGATGAAGATATGGAAAGAACTGTTGATTTAATAGGTGTAAATGTAGCTTCAGCATTTGATAGATACTATGCTACTTTATTATATAACTATGATGTAAGTATGGCTGTAAGTGTTATGAAAGATAAAAATGACTCTCCTCAGATGTTTATACACGGAAAAGATGCTATTGAACTTCACGGATATTTTGGACCAAAAGAGTATAATACTTTAACTGCTCTTGATGAAAGACTATCTTCTGTTATTGAATATGGTTGGTTTACTTTTATAGCAAAACCTATGTTCTCTATGCTTCAATATATATATGACTATGTTGGTAACTGGGGATGGACTATTGTTATAGTTACAATATTAGTTAAAATTATACTTTTCCCATTATCTCATAAAGGTATGGTATCTATGAATAGACTAAAAGAGTTAGCTCCAAAAGTTAAAGCTATTCAAGAAAAATACTCAAATGATAAACAAAAAGCTTCTATGCATATGATGCAACTATATAAAGATGAGGGTGCTAACCCTATGGGTGGATGCTTACCTGTACTTTTACAAATACCTATCTTCTTTGCTATATATAGAGTTTTATTAAATGCAATTGAGCTAAAAGGTGCAGAGTGGATTTTCTGGATTGAAGATTTATCTTTAATGGATCCTTACTATGTTATACCTGTTCTTATGGGTGCGACTATGTTTCTACAACAAAAAATCACTCCAAATACAATAGCTGATCCAGTTCAACAAAAGATGTTCCAATGGTTACCTGTAATATTTACTTTCTTTTTCTTATGGTTCCCTGCTGGACTTACACTATACTGGTTTATTAATAACCTTGTAACTGTTGCTCAACAATATTATGTAAACACAATATTTGAAAAAGCTAAAACTCAAAGACACGAAAAACATTTAAAAGAGAAACATCATAAAAAATAGGATATAAAAAATATAAAAAAAAGGATTTTAAATGTCTAAAAGATTTGAAGCTAATAGTTTAGAGGAAGTTTATGAAAAAGCTTCCTCTTCTTTAAAACACTCACTAAATGAATTAGATATTGAAATTATCCAAAATCCTTCAAAAGGATTTCTTGGATTCTTTTCAAAAAAAGCTATTATAAAAGCAAAAGTAAATAAAAAAAAACACTCATATAAAAAAGAAAATACAAATATAGAACAAAATATCAATATAGAAAAACTATCTACAAGACTAGATGAACTAAACCTACAAGAAGATACTTCAAAAAATAACAACAATATAGAAAATGAGATAAAAATATCACAAATATCTAAAAATCAAATTTTTGATGAATTTTATGATAGAAATAATAGTGATAAAAATAATGAAGATGTTAGCTATGAGATAAAATCAAAAAATAATCACAATATAGAAAATGAGATAAAAAAACAAGTAGATCAATTATTTTCAAACCTTTGCTATGAACTAGATGATATAGTAGTAAAACAAATAGATGAAAAAACTATTTATATTAAATTCAATGGAAAAGATAGTGCTTTATTAATTGGAAAAGAGGGATATAGATATAAAGCATTATCTTATATACTATTTAATTGGATAAATGA
>JAYELQ010000005.1:0-4099 GCA_034717655.1 Campylobacterota bacterium | reverse complement strand
TTATATAATTTCATTAATAATTTTTAAGGATACAATATGAAAGCTATAATTCTAGCAGGTGGTTTTGGTACAAGGATACAACCACTTACAAATTCACTACCAAAGCCAATGCTTCCAATACTAAACAAACCTATGATGGAACATATCATCATAAAACTAAGAGATGAACTAGGTATAAAAGAGATGGCAGTTTTACTATACTTCAAACCAGAGATTATCAAAAGTCATTTTGGTGATGGAAGTAGTCTTGGTGTAAAAATCACATATGTTCAGCCAGATGATGACTATGGAACAGCTGGAGCTGTTGCATTTGCAAGAGAGTTTTTAGATGATACATTTATCATTGTAAGTGGAGACTTAGTTACAAACTTTGATTTTAAAAAAATAGCAAAATTTCATAAAAAGAAAAAATCACAACTAACTATCACACTTACAAGAGTAGAAAACCCACTTCAATTTGGTGTAGTTATAGCAAATAAAGATGATAGAATAGAGAAGTTTTTAGAAAAACCTAGTTGGGGAGAGGTGTTTAGTGATACTATAAATACAGGTATTTATCTAATAGAGCCTAAAATCTTAGATTATATACCACACGGAAAAAACTTTGATTTTGCAAAAGATTTGTTTCCAACTTTAATGAGAGATAATATACCATTATGGGGATGTAGTATAGATGGATATTGGAGAGATGTTGGAAATCCACAAAGTTATAGAGAGGTATATCAAGATATATTCAAAGGTGAAATAGAGCTTCCTATAAAAGGGGAAGCTCAAAAGATAGACAAAGGTATTGTATATCTTGAAAAAGGGGTAAAACTACCTGAAAAGATAAGAATAAATGGTACCGTAGTTATAGATAAAGGTGTTAAAATTTCAGAAGGAGCTACCCTAACAAACAGTTGCATAGGGAAAAATACGAAGATTAAAAAACACTCTGAAGTTATAAACAGTGTAATTTGGGATGATGTAACAATTGGTTCAAAAACAAAGATAAATAACTCTATTATATGTAATGACAATATAATTAAAGATGATGTAAAAGCATCTTTGGGAGTTATTGTAGCTGAAAAATGTGAGATAGGTAAAAAAGTATCTTTTGAGAAAGATATTATAATGTGGCCTGAAAAAATCATAGATGCAAATTCAGTTGTAAGTAATAATGTTATTTGGGGTACAAAATACAAATCATCTATTTTTGAAAATGGAAAAGTAACAGGTAGAACAAATATAGAGCTTTCAGTTGAGATGAGTACAAAATTAGCTGAATCATTTGGTTCTATTTTACCAATTGGAAGTAAAGTATATATCTCAAGAGACTATCATAAAAGCTCAAGAATGTTAAAAAGAGCATTTCTTTCAGGACTTCTAGCAACTGGTATAGATGTAGTTGACCTATTTAATGCACCATCAAATGTGATGAGACACTGTTTATCTAACAATGAAGATATATCAGCAGGTGTTCACTTTAGACAATCTGTTCAAGACCCTACAAATACTGAAATTATACTTTTTACAAGTGATGGTATGGTGATAGACTCAAAAATTGCAAAATCTATTGAGAGAATATTTTTTAGAGAAAATTTTAGACGGGTAAACCAACACGAAATTGGTGAGATAGCTGAAGAAAATAATATTAAACAAAGATATACAGAGGCAGTTACATCTAATCTTGATACAAATTTATTTAAAGAAAATGAACTAAAAGTAGCTACTGATATTATGTTTGGTTCAACTTCTGATATATACCCTAATATTATGAATGAATTAGGGGTTGAAAATGTGGTTTTAAATGCCTATAAAGATGATAAAAGCTTATCTAAACTTTATGCAAATATCACAAAAGCACAAGAGAATATGGAAAATATAGTAAAAGCTATGAGTTTAGATTGTGGTTTTTTAATCTATCCAAACGGTCAACGACTTCAAGTAGTTGATGATAAAGGTAAACTAGTATATGACTATAAAGCACTTTTAGCAGTTTTAAGACTTCTTGATATCACATCTCAAAAAGGAACTAAAGTATTTTTACCAGCTTGGACACCTGACTTTTGTGAATATAAAAATCTTGAAATAATAAGGGGAAAATTAAGTAGTATAAAAGCTCAAGATTTAAAAGAGTATGCTTTAATAGCATCAACTGATGGACACTTTGCTTTTAATGAATTTGGTTTAAATAGTGACTCTATCTATGCTAGTTTTAAGATTTTGGAGCTTATAAATAAAGCTAACCTTAAAATATCCGAAATATTAAAACAGATACCTAACTTTGTTTTTAAAGGGGAAAATGTACCTTGCCCTAGCCAATACAAAGGTAAAATGATGAGAAAATTTCTAGAAGATGCAAAAGGTAAAGATATTAGTAATATAGATGGTATAAAAATATGGCTAAATGAAGATGAGTGGATATTAATGGTACCAGATGAACATAGTGAGTATCTAAATCTATATATACAAGCTGAAGATGAAAAAAATGCTAGTAAAATATTTTGGGACTATCAAAATAAGATAGAAAATTGGATAAATGAGTAGTACATTTTTTAATGTGCTACTGTATTATTATTTAGGGTATCTCTAAAAATAGATATTATAATTTTGTGTTGATATTAGGTAAATCCCACGAAAAATAAAAACTAGCTTAAAATAATTTATATAGTTATATAAATAGAGCTTTTTCAGAGAATTTACTCTAAAACAATAAAAAATGACTTTTTTAAAAGTACAAAATAATTTAGTATCTTCTTTAATAGCCTAAAAATAAGGCTTTAAGTTTGTATTAAAATTTCATGGGATTTACCTAGTGTTGATATTCATTATTAATATTTTTTATATGAATATAAGTTTTATGTAACTATAATATTAGTCAATAAGTAGTTATGCTCAGTCTTCAAAGAAAATTGACCACAGCTATATTTGATAATTAGTTTACTTTTTGGAGAAAAAATGAGTAAAAAAGATAGAATTGCAATTGTAGTAAGTGGGCTTTATTTCTTGTTTCCACTTGCTGCACTTTTGGAAGCAACAAGAAATGCTGGTTTTGGATTTGTAGTACTTACAGTACCATTAATATTGTATTGGGGATATAGATTCATTAAAAATGATATTAGTTTTATGAGTAATAAAGAAGATAGTAATGGGTAGAGCTAAAGAAATGCTAGATGAAGGGATGACTTTAGAAAGATACTTAAAAGATATTTTAGAAAATATTGATGATTCAAAAGTGCAAGGTATTGCAAAATTGGCAATTGATAAAGGATTTGATAATTTAAGTGATAAGCAAAAACATGTTCTTAAAGATGGAATTACAGACTATATTATGGAAGAATGTCCAAACTGTGGTGAACATATTAGCTATGAGGATATGGAAATATCTATATTAAACGGTATGTGTTCATCTTGCCAACATGATTGTGATAAAAATTATGTTGATTAAAACATAAAACTTAAGTGAGAATCACTTAAGTTTTGATACAATAGTATATAAAATAAATTATTGGAGGATATTATGCAATTACAGTTAAATATTAATGATTATAAAGCAAATACTTTTTTAGAACTTTTAGAAGTTTTTAAAAAAGATAATCTTGTTGAAGATTATAAAATAGTAAATAAATATAATGAATATGAAAATGAAATAATCAACGATTTACAAGACTTACATATTTCTATAAAAGACGATGGATATAAAACTGATAAATTTATAGAGATTAGCAACTTAAAATGAAACTTCAAATTGTTGAAAAAACACTTTACAAAAAATCATACAAGAAACTTTCTAAACAATATAAAAATATTCAAAATGATATTGATAGTTTTATTAATTCCATTCATTCCAAAGATGATTTAGGAATAGAACTAAAATCTAACATATTTAAAGTAAGAATTAAAAATAGTGATAAAAATAAAGGTAAAAGTGCAGGATATAGACTAATTAGCTATCTAGTCATAGTAGAAAATCAACTTCAATTACTTTACAGTAACCATTCAGCACCCACTCAAACAAGGTACATAATATTTTCCATCTAATACATTTCTTAGTTCATTAAAAACTGATCTATTATTCTTTTTAACTGTAGAGATATATCCCCTAATTCTATTGAAT
>JAYELQ010000004.1:0-4104 GCA_034717655.1 Campylobacterota bacterium | reverse complement strand
ACATTATCTCATTTACATCATCTACAAATAATCCTATTCTCTCTCCATCTATTACACAAACTAGAATTTTACTTTTTTTATCTATAATCTTAGTAAAACCTAATCTTTCAGGTAAAGATATAATAGGTATAACAATACCTCTTAAATTAATAACACCCTCTACAAATTCTGGTGCTTCAGGAATATGTGTAACTTCTGTATATCTTATAATCTCTTGAACATCTTCTATCCCTAGAGCAAACTCCTCTTTTGCGATTTGAAAAACTGCAACTTCTATCATATCTTTACTCTCTTCCAATTCTATATTATCTTTTTCTTCTTCTTTCTCTTCACTATTTTCAACACTATAATTTTCTAAAAAGTTTATTAAATACTTTTTACTTACCATAGAAACAATTGAGTCTTTTGACTTATATACTGATTCTACTTTATTATCTACAAATTTCCCAGGTAGTGTCTCTACAGACTCACTAGGAATATCTTTTACTTCACTTATACTATCAACTAAAAGAGCTATTGAGTTGCCATTATAATTTAAAATTAAAAATCTTTGCTCTTTTGTACCTATATTATTTGAATAATCTACCCCTAACATTTTTCTTAAATCAACTGCAACTATTAACTCATTTCTTAAAGTAATCATACCAATTACATTTTCAGAAGATTCACTCATAGCTGTTATATCTTTAGGTACAAAAATAATCTCTCTTGCTATATCTAATGATATAGCAAAATCTTCATCACCTAATGTTAAAAATAGATATCTATTTGTATCTCTACTATTTGAAGATACTAACAACTCTTGATTTTCAAAATCTTTTTGGTCAAACTTATCAATTACAACAGGTTTATAATCAAATAGTTTAAGTTTACTAATAGCTAAACATTCATTTATAACTTGGTATATTTTATCATCTTTCTTATAAATAGCACTTATTTTACTATCTTCATTAGATAAACTATAATTCTCTTCAACTACTGTATCCATACCCATAACTTCATCTACTAAAAGACCATAATTATTTCCATTACACTTAATTGTTAAAATTCTAGAATCGATAATACTATTATCTTTTTTATTAAGTTCATCTTCATCTATAAATATAACACTTGTATCTATAACTGTAACTATTTGACCACTTACACTAGCAACACCTTTAATACCTTTATTTGCCAATGGCATTCTTGTTATTGCTGGTACTCTTAATATTTGTTCAACACTATTTCCATTAAAGGCAAATAGTTCCCCTTTTATTTTAACAGATAATATATTTTTTGGAATATTCATAATAATATCCTATTTTTATTGTTGTAGTTCGTCTGCTATTACTGATAACTCTTCTACTAGTTCAGACATAATTGATACTGTACTCTCTATCATATTTGCAGCCATTTTAGATTCTTCTGCATTTGATTTAGCTTGAGCTGATGCCATAATTATCTGTTCACTTCCTGTTTTTGCTTGAATTAAAGCTTCTTTATTGTCATTATTTGAACTTGTTAATTCAGCTAGTAGTACAACTATACCATCAATATCTTTAGATATAGAGCTTACCTCTTTATCCACTTGCTTAATTCTTTTAATACTATCCTCTTGAGAGATAACTGCATTATTCCAATCTTGTACAATATTACCTATCTCTTCATCAAGAGACACCATTGTATCAACAATCTTCTCAACATTATTACCAGCATCTAAAGCAAGATTTCTAATATCACTACTTACAACTGCAAAACCTTTTCCAAAATCTCCAGCTCTTGCTGCTTCTATATTTCCTGAAACTGCTAACATTGTTGTTTGGGAAACTACATTTTCTATTTTTCTTAATATTTTATTTATCTCTTTTGAGTTCTTTTCTACAGAAGACATCTCATCTGTTGTAACAGTACCTTTTTCAAGACCTTCAGATATCCAACTATTTACTTCTTGAATATCTAATAAAATATCTTTTAAACCTTTACTAACTTCATCTACATTATTACTTGTTGTAGCTAATAAATCTATCACTTCCGATATATATTTCTCACAATTAGATGCTGTTTCTCCATTATCTGATGCATCTTTATTTGATAAAGTAGCAGCTGTTTCAATTTGATCTAAAGCTGAAGCTACTTGAGATATACTACTTGATATTTCTGATATTGAAGAGCTAAGTTCTTCTGCAATAGATGCTATCTCTTCTGCATCTTTACCAACATCTGTTGAATTCTTTAACTCTTCTGCTAAATCACTTAAATTAGAAACAGATTGTTCTGCTTGATTTAAAGATACAGATTGCTCTTCTATCGAAGCTGTAGCTTGAACAACCGCACTGCTTTGCTCTTCTGCAGCACTTGCTATTGATTGAGATGCTGATTGTAAAGAGTCAACCTCTTTTAATAATAGTTTTAATTTTGAAGAACTTTCTATAGTTAAATCAATAGCTTCATTACTTAAATTTACTGCCTTATGACTATTATCAACAATAACAGAACCTTGATTTGCAGCTTTCTCTACAGTAGTTTGAACCTCTTGAATGTTTGAAGAGACTTTCTCTACACTTGTTTGTATATTCTCAACAACATCTCTTGTAATACCTGCATTATTTGCACTAATTTCAGCTAAAGCTCTTGTTTCATCAGCAACAACAGCAAATCCCTTTCCATGCTCTTTTGCACGAGCAGCTTCTATAGCTGCATTTAATGCTAAAAGATTTGTTTGGTCTGCAGCTTCAGCAATCATACCAACAGAAGAACCTATATTATCAGATGCTTCTTTTAAATTTACAGATTTTTTAGCTACCCCAATTGAAACATCAGCAACTGAAGATATTTGCTCTGCTGTTGATTGTACATTTTCAATAGCTACATTTGTTCTAGCTACTGCATCTCTTGTCACATCAACACCATGTTGTGCATCTTTTACAATCTGTTCTGTTGTAGCTTGTATTTGAGTTACTGAAGCTAATGACTGTTCAGCAGCACCTGCATTCTCTTCACCTGCTGCTGCTATTTGCTCCATTGCACTTTTTAACTCTTCTACAGCACTTACAGCTTCTTGTGTTCTTGTTAATAAATCATTTGATACATTTGATATAGATTCACTTAGTTGTTGTTGTTTTGCTAATGTTCTTTTTCTTTTTTTATCTGCACCTATAGAACTTCTACTACTTGATGAAACTGGTGTCGCAACATATTGTGCTGGGGCTGTTGTGTTATTACTTGAACTACTATTATTATTTGTTATTAATGCCATTTAATTTTCCTTATTATAATATTTATATTTTACTACACTTTACGATTCTAATCGCCAACTATTTTATTTGGATCTATGATAAATAAAATATCACCATTTCCAAGTAAACTTGTACCACTAATAATAGGATGATTATTTAGAACTCCATCTAATGGCTTTTGAACAACATCTAATTGATTAACAAATTCATTTACTACTAATCCATATCTAAATACTTTACCTTGTATAATTACAACAGATTGAATATCTTCTTCCTCTTGATCATATGGTAATAATACTGGTTCAAAAATCAATGGTATTATTTCACCTCTAAGTCTTACAAATGGTTTTTGATTAGCTATTTGAATATCTTCTTTTTTTATCTTTATAGTTTCTACTATATTTTCCATAGCTATTGCATAATTATTATTATTCATTTTTATATGAAATACATTTGATAAAGCAACACTAACAGGTAGTTCTATAGTCAGTTTTGTACCAATTCCAGACTTACTTTCAAGAAATATTTTACCAGATAATTCATCTATAGTTTTCTTAACAGCATCAGTACCAACACCTCTACCACTTAATTCACTCACTTCATCTTTAGTTGATAATCCTGGATTGAAAATCATCATAAGTTTTTCTTGTTCTGTCATTATATCTATATCTTCTTCTTTTATTATCCCTAAAGATATAGCTTTTATAAGAACTTTTTGTATATCTATCCCTCTACCATCATCTTCAATTTTTATCTCTACTTTGTCTCCAATAGATTTAGCAGATACTTTTATATATCCAACAGGGTCTTTTCCTGCTTCTATTCTATCTTCACTTGTAGGTTCAATACCGTGGTCTAGTGAATTTCTAATTATATGAACTAAAGGGTC
>JAYELQ010000003.1:0-4169 GCA_034717655.1 Campylobacterota bacterium | reverse complement strand
ACACTTATATCACAAGTTGTACCACAAATAGAAGAAACAGCATCTTTAGTAAAAGATATAGCAAGTTCATCAAGAGAACAAGATATAGGTATATCTCAAATAACTCAATCTATGAACCAACTAGAACAAGTAACAAAATCAAATGCAACAGGTTCAAAAGAGCTAGCAACTACAAGTGAACAACTAGATAAACAAATTGCATCATTAACTGATACTATGGAGTTTTTTAAATTTGAGAATGATACTACAGAAAAATAAAATATATAAAAATGATTTAAATATATGAACTTAAACAAAATAGAATATAAATTATTCCAGAAACTTATTTTTGAAAAAATAGGGATAAACTTATCTGATACTAAATTAAGTTTAGTACAAAGTAGGCTTTATTCTAGGCTAATATATCATAAAATAAAAAGTTTTTCTGAATATTTTACGATTTTAAAAAAAGATCATAAAGAAATTATTCATATGATAAATTTAATTACTACAAATGAAACATACTTTTTTAGAGAGCAACAACATTTTGATTTTTTAACATCTGTTGTAAAAAATATTAAAATAAATCAATCATTACGTTTATGGAGTGCAGCATCTAGTGTTGGTGCTGAAGCATATAGTTGTGCTATGATATTAGATAATTTCTTAAGTCTTAATCAATGGGAAATAGTAGGAACAGATATAAATACAGAAGTTATTAAAAAAGCAAAAAAAGGTTTATATTGTGAATCTTGGATAGATAAAATTCCTCAACATTATAAAGAAAAATATTGTTTAAAAGGTAAAGGAAGATTTGAGGGTCAATTTATAATTGATAGAAAGATATTACATAATATCAATTTTGAAATAAATAATTTAACAGTTTTAAATAGCTCTTTTGGAACATTTGATATAATTTTTTTAAGAAATGTTTTCATATATTTTGATACAGAAACTAAACAAAAGGTTTTAAACAATGTATTAGTAAACCTTAAGGTTGGGGGATATCTTATAATAAGTTTAACAGAAAATTTAGATGGTCTAGATATAAAAGATTTGAAAAAGTATCAAACTTCAATATATCAAAAAATTAGATAAAAAATTAAAAAACATATGAAATTTTAGGGAGATAAAATTAATGATAAAGGTATTTATAATAGATGATGCTTTACTTGTAAGAGTTACTATTAAAAGAATTTTGAGTATCTCTAAAGATATAGAAGTAATAGGTGAAGCAGAAAATCCAATTGATGCATTTGATGAGTTTAAAAAAGTTGGTCTTCCTGATGTATTTATTTTAGATATTGAGATGCCAAAAATGGATGGTCTTACATTTTTAAAAAGAATACAAGAGCAAAAGCCTATTCCAACTGTGATTTGTTCAACCCTTGTAACAGAAGGTTCATATAAAGCTATAGAATCTTTAAGATTAGGTGCTTGTGATATTATACTTAAACCAAAAGTGGGACTTCATAATAGTATTGATGATATTACAGATGAATTTATAACTAAAATAAAATCTGCTGCACAATCTAAAGTTATATCAAAAAGTATAAATAATATTAAAAGAGAAACTACTAATAGGTCTTTAGAAAAAACAAATAAGATTGTAGGTATTGGCTCATCAACAGGTGGTGTTCAAACTTTAGAAGAGATATTTATAAATTTACTTCCAAATCATTCTCCTATAATTGTTGTTCAACATATGCCAGCAGGTTTTACAGCATCTTTTGCTACAAGATTAAATAGTATTTGTAAAAACTCTATTATAAAAGAAGCTAAAGAGGGTGATATATTATATCATGGACAGATTTTAATTGCACCAGGAGATAAACATATAGAAGTTGTTAATGAAAGATTATTTAGGTATAAAGTTGTTTTAAAAGATTATCCAAAAGTATCTAGTCACAAACCTAGTGTTGATGTCCTTTTTACATCACTAGCAAAAGAAGTAAAGAAAAATAGTGTTGCATTTATACTTACAGGTATGGGAAAAGATGGAGCTGCAGGTATCAAAAAGATTAAAGATGTAGGTGGAGTAACTTATGGGCAAGATGAAAAAACATCTGTAGTTTATGGAATGCCCAAAGTTGCTTTTGATATAGGTGGTGTATCTAAACAACTAGCATTAAATAAGGTTGCTGGCATTATTAATAATTTAACTTTTTCACATTAATTTTTTAAAATTATAACGAACAGAAACTAATGTTTCTGAGCGAAAGAGTTTTATTTTGATTATTAAAATAAAACATTAAATGTAATATATGTATTAGTTTTTTCTTTAACTACAGCTGTTCCAAACATACTTGACATCTCCATAGGTGTACCTAAATGCATACCACTTCCAGTATAATCATAATCAATATTAACCATACCAAGTCTAATATTAGAATTTTTATTTATTTTCTTAGAAACATAAACTTCAGTTGCTGTTCCTCTAGTTGCTAATTTATTAATTGGGTCATTTGGAGAATATGTAAAACTAAACCAGTTTTTACTACCTTTATTCCATTCAGCACCTAGTGACCAAGTTTTTGTTGCATTATATCTTAAACCAATCCAAGTAGCATTACCAGATTTTTCTTCTATATCATTTGCTGTTGATGTTAATAAACCAGTAGTTAGACCTCTACCCATATCTATACTATTACCATTTGGTTTAGCTGTTGATTTTGCATAGTGTGCAAAAAAGTCAAAGTTATTCATATTGCTAACTTCAAACATTAAACCAGATAGATCAAAATCACCAACATTTATATCATTTGCACCAGCTTGACCACTTGAGTCTGCATTAAAGTCTTTAGCCATTACATGATAAATCTGGAATAAGTTAGTATTACCAATTCCTTCAAATTCTTTATCAGCAAAAATACCTATTACTTTAGTATCTTTAACTGTAGAAGTAGCACTTCCATTATCACTAGTGTTAGATGGAACACCATAAGCAATTCTAGCACTCGTACCCTCTAATACTTTATTTAAATTTGCAGTCAATACAACACCATCAGCTGCACCATCAAATGCTAATGCATCATAAGTACCTTTTCTACTCATACCCTCTTTAATTTGGTAACTAGGCCCATCACTTGATGGTTGTCTACCAAGTGTCATAGTAACAGGTATTATATCTCCACCATTGAATATCCAATCTAGATAAGCTCTTTCTGCAAACATAGAACTTGTGTTATCAGGTGTTCTACCTTGTCTTGAGTCAATATTTGAATATGCATTTACATCTGTATTTGAATCACCCCAGTTTTTATAAGAAGATAACCTTCCTGTAAATTTTAAGTTATCAGCAATTTTTGCTTTCATATTAATATTTAATTTTGTTCTATAAACTATATCTTCATTAGCTGGTTTTGAACCATCAGCATAAGTTGTTTCAAAATTATTTGCTTCTACTCTCATACCAAGACCTAATTGAATTTTATCTGTAAAACTTCTTGTTTCAACAGTTCCAAGTCTTTCATCTAAATCTTCAATCTCTTCTGAAAAATCATTTGAATTTTTAATCTTGATTTTTGTAAGTTCATTAACTTGTTGTTCTAATTCATTTACTTTTTCTTCTAAAGTTAAAGCATTAGAAGTAGTAGCTAAAAGTGTTGCTGCTACTGAACTTAATATAATTTTTTTTATCATTTTATTCTCCATTTATTATTACATTCCTGCCGCTTCTGGTGTATCAGAATCTGCTGCGTGATTAACTAAATAATCTTTTAATACTACTTTCTCATCATCACTTAATTTATCTATTCCGTATTTTTTCATTTTTCTCTCTTTTTTAAATACTCTATTCCATTGTGATGAAGCTTTTGATGAAGCACTTAAACTTAACTGATTTGCAAGTGCTTTACCTTCTGCTGCAAACATATTAACAGTAAAAAATAATGCAATAATTGCAATTAACTTTTTCATAAGATTTCCTTTAACTTTATAAAATTTGTACATTATATCTAATAAATAATTAAAAAAACTTTTTTGTATAAATTATAGATAAAATACCTTCAAGAAGTATTTATATATGAAATGGTAAAATGGAAAGAATAAATATAAAAAAAACAAAAATAAAGGAAAAAAGATGGCAACAGTTTTATTAGTAGATGATGCAAAAGCATCAAGAATGATAGTGGGAAAAGTAGTAAAAAAATTAGG
This sequence comes from Campylobacterota bacterium, assembly GCA_034717655.1. Taxonomy (GTDB): domain Bacteria; phylum Campylobacterota; class Campylobacteria; order Campylobacterales; family Arcobacteraceae; genus JAIOSF01. The sequence continues at coordinate 35 of JAYELQ010000003.1, read as the reverse complement.
TCATGAAGTTATAGGGGAAGCTGAGAATGGAGAGC
>JAYELQ010000002.1:0-4197 GCA_034717655.1 Campylobacterota bacterium | reverse complement strand
TTTTAGATGGCGAAAAGACTTTAAATGAAATTGCAAGTAAATATGAGATATTACCAAAAAATCTTCAAAATTGGAAGAAGCAGTTTTTAGAAAATATGTCGCTAGCATTTGATAAAAGTACAGTTGTAAAAGAGTATAAAAATGAGATAGAGATTTTACAAAAAGACAAAGATGAGTTAGCTAAAAAAGTTGGTAATTTAACAATTGAAAAAGAGTTTTTAGCAACAATACCTATATGTTTACCATCTTCTATAGCTTCAAAAGGTAACCAATTAGGGTCAACACACATCTTAATCTCTTTTTTATTATCTAAGTATTCTCTATTCTCATCTATTTGAGAAAATAAAAAAGTTGTTGTAAATAACAATGAACCTATAATAACTTTTTTCATTGTATAATTGTTATCCCTTTTAAGCTTTTCAATAAACCTTCAACCTCATTATTTATAAAATAACTACTATCTATTTTTATATCTACTAATTTTGATTTAATTGTTAAAGTAAAAACCCTTTTACCTTGATGAGTTGAGATAATATCAAAAATATCATATAATATTTTTATATCATTAGAGAAATCTATTGCTATATTTAATGGAGCTAATACTTTTTCAACTTTTTTACCTTTTTTTAATCTTTCACTTTTAGCCTCTTCTAAAGATACTATCTTTTTTAAATTAAATTTTGTTCCAAAATCATCTATCCTTACTCCGACTTTAAAAGCTATTGGTACTTCTAAATCAAACTCTTCATTTAGCTCTTTTATTCTATCTTCAAAAAGCATTAAATCAAAAGTACCGTGCAAATCCATAATAGTAGCTATACCAAATTTATTACCTTTTTTTGATATTCGCTGGGCTATATTTTCAACTTTTCCAACAAGTATAGTTTCACCACCATCATTTAAAGTATCAAATTCACTACTTAAAGTATAATTAATTTGATTAAACTCTTTTCTATACTCATCTAAAGGGTGTCCTGATACATAAAATCCTAATGAACCTTTCTCAAACTCTAAAATAATTTTATCTTCAAATTCATCACAATTTGTAAGTTTAACTTCAACAGTAGTTAACTCTTTATCATCTCCAAAAAGTGAACCAACAGCCAACTTTTTTGCGTGGGCTGCTTTTGAAGCTGCTTCAACTATAGTCTCAAGTTGATTTAATAAAGCTTTTCTTGAATAATCAAAACAATCAAATGCACCTGATTTTATAAGTGTTTCTATTACCCTTTTATTTACTTTACTACCATCTATTCTACTTACAAAATCACTCATATCTGAAAATGGTTCATCTTTTCTTGAATTTATAATAGATTGAATTGCCACATCTCCAGCACCTTTTAAAGCACCCATACCAAACATAACAACCTCTTTGTTATCTAACTTATTTGCACTAAAAACTGAAAAAGAGTGATTTATATTTGGTGGAACAAGCTCATAACCCATTCTTTTAACCTCATCTACATACTTTACAACTTTTTCTGTATTATCTTTTTCTAAAGTAAGTAGTGAAGCCATAAACTCTGTAGGGTAATATTTTTTTAGATAAGATGTATAAAATGTTACCATAGCATAAGCTGCTGAGTGTGATTTATTAAATCCATAACCAGCAAACTTAACAATTAAATCAAATAGCTCTTCACAATGCTCTTTATTATAACCTTTTCTTACTCCACCTTCGGCAAACTCACCTTTTAGTCTATCCATCTCCTCTTTTATCTTTTTACCCATAGCACGACGAACCAAATCAGCCCCACCTAGACTAAATCCACCTATTACTTGAACAATTTGCATAACTTGCTCTTGATATACAATAACCCCATAAGTTGGTTCCAATATTGGTTTAAGTGGTTCTGTAAATTCATCATAAAAATAGTTTATTTCAGCTCTTCCGTGTTTTCTATCGATAAAGTCATCTAGCATACCAGACTCCATAGGCCCCGGTCTATAAAGTGCAAGTACAGCAATAATATCTTCAAAATTAGATGGTTTTAGTCTTCTACAAAGGTCTTGCATACCTGTTGATTCTATTTGAAATAATCCTATTGTATGCCCTGTACAAATAAGGTCATAAACTTCAGGATTATTTACATCTTGTTCTATAAAATCTATCCTTTTATTAGACCTTTTTTCAATTAACTGTAATGCTCCCTCTATTACAGTTAGTGTTTTTAATCCTAAAAAGTCAAACTTAATTAAATCAACATCTTCTACATATTTACCATTATATTGAGTAGCTATTGTATCTAATCCACTTGGTTTAAATAGTGGTGTTTTTGTCCATAATGGTTCATTTGATATAACAACCCCTGCTGCATGAGTCCCTGCATTTCTATTTAACCCCTCTAAAGCTAGTGAGTATTCCCATACCCTTGCAGCTTCAGGGTCCATATCACATAACTCTTTTATTTTTGGTTCTGTATCCCAACTTTTTGTTAAATTTATACCTAACTCATCAGGTATAAGTTTTGCCATAGCATCTGCTTTTGATAATGGATAAGCTAAAACTCTACTTACATCTCTAATAACACCTTTTGCTAAAAGTTTACCAAAAGTGATAATTTGAGCAACATTATTTCTCCCATATTTTTCAACCACATAATCAATAACCTCTTGTCTTCTACTTTGACAAAAATCCATATCGATATCTGGCATAGATATTCTTTCTGGATTTAAAAATCTCTCAAATAAAAGCCCATATGGAATAGGGTCTATATCTGTAATTTTTAAAGCAAATGCTACTAAACTACCAGCAGCAGAACCTCTCCCGGGACCAACAGGAACACCTATGCTTTTACCATACTCTACAAAATCCCAAACAATAAGCATATACCCTGGAAACTTCATATTATTAATAATATCTATCTCAACTTGTAGCCTATCTTTATACTCTTGATGTTTCTCTTTTGGTACTATTTTAAGTCTAGTTTCTAAACCTCTCCAACACTCATCTATAAATAATATTTTATCATTTTCAAGTGAATACTCTTTATTTAGTTCTGGTAAAATAAGATTATTTAGTTTTGCTTTCTCTAGTGTAAATTTAAAATTAGGTGGAGTTGGGTCACCTAGCTTTATATCTAAATTACATTTATCTACTATCTCTTGCGTATTTGCTATAGCTTCTGGAATATCTGCATATAAAGTTGCCATCTCTTGTGGTGATTTTACATAAAATTCGTGAACACTATGTCTCATTCTATTTGGGTCATCATAAAGTTTATTCATAGCAATACACATAAAAGCTTCGTGTGCTTGTGCATCTTCTTTATTAGTATAATGAGTATCGTTTGTAGCTACTAATTTTATACCTGTTTCTACACTTATTTGAATAATTTGATTATCTATATATTGTTGGTCTTTAATACCGTGTCTCATAATCTCAAGATAAAAATCATCTCCAAAAATAGACTGATACTCTAAAGCTATCTCTTTTGCTCTATCATAACCTTGTGCTCCATTTTTGACATTTCTCTCATTTATTAAATTTAGATGCCAATTTATCTCACCTTGTAAACAAGCAGCAGTACAAACAAGACCTTCACTATGCTCTTTTAGAAGTTTTTTATTAATACGGGGGTAGTAGTAAAAACCGTGTATATATGCTTGAGAAGTTAGAAACATAAGATTTTTATAACCTATATCATTTTTTGCATATAAACATAAATGAAATCTTTGTTTTGTTGATTTATCACCTATCTCATCTTGATTATGAACATAAGCTTCCATACCAATAATAGGTTTTATACCATTTTTTTTCATCTCATTATAAAAAGTTATAGTACCAAACATATTACCGTGGTCAGTCATAGCAACACTATCCATACCTAACTCTTTTATTTTTTTAGCTAAAACTGGTATTTTATTTGCTCCATCTAGCATAGAAAATTCAGTATGAAGATGTAAGTGTGTAAATTTAGGTGGTTGTTTTGACATATATTCTCTTTAATATTTATTTTAAAGATTATATCAAATTTGTCTTTTATTCATAATTAAAAAAGCCCCACTAAATAGTGGAGCTTTTTAACAATTAATTTAAAAAAATTAACTATTCTACCATAGCTTCTAACTCTTCTTTAGAAACTTTGTTGAAGTTAAGATATTTATAAACTTCATCAGTCATCTCTGGAGTAATTTTATTTGAAACTATCTCTAAATACTCAGCAGCAGTTGGTAATGCACCTTTAAGAGCAACAA
>JAYELQ010000001.1:0-4222 GCA_034717655.1 Campylobacterota bacterium | reverse complement strand
ATAGTACCTGTAATATCAGATAAAGTAGTTACTTTTAAACTAACACTATATGTACCTTTTTGAGATAAAAAGCTATTTAATTCAGATACTGCTTCATCAATATCACTATTACCTGGTAAAGTATTTAATACTGTTTTTAAGTTAAAGCTTAAATCTACATTCTCTAAATCATTAGTTGTACTTCCACTAGCTTCTAAAGTTGAAGTCTCTGAAGATATACCAATTATACTTCCTAAAGATTGGATACCTGATTGAGTAACAGATACATTTGTTCCAACAGGAAAAGTAATTGTATCATTTTCTATATAACCACCTGTTATATCCATACTTACACTTTGAGATTCTGTATTTACAATAGATATAGATACATCTAAATCTGTTTTATCAGTATAATTTAATACAGAACCATCTATAGTTATATCATAAAAATCCATAGGATCTGATTCTGAAGTAGTTATATCTGAACTAAATATATTATTATTTAACTCTACTTTTTCATCTCCAAAACTAATAGATTTTATCTCAATTGCAGGGTTGTTAATTACAGGTGGAGTTACACTTCCATTGTTATTATCATCTGGAGTTGTTGGTTCTACTACAATAGTAGTTCCTGCACATACACCATTTGTATATACATCATTTTCAGTAGTTGCATCATTATCATTACAAGGTGTTTCATTTGCATGAGTTGATACAGCATTTATAGCAGCTGCATTTATAGCAGCTGCATCTATAATACCATCATCAGGAATAGACTCAGATAACTCTTTTAAGTTTACAGAGTTTCCAGCTTCAGAAATAGCAATTGCAATAAGTGCAATAGATTCAGCTTTAGTCATCTCTGTTACATCTGGTACTGTCCCACCTGTTTCTCTTGCTGTTTTAACTAATGCTTTAATTTTTTTAGCTACTACTGCTACAGCTTTTCTAATTGCTGCATCTTTTGCATTTTCAGCTGCTTCTGCTAGTTTGTTTGTTGCTGATTCTAAAGAACTTGTATCAACTGTTATAGCTTCACCTCTATCTGAAGCTTTTTGTTTTTGCTCATCTAAAGCACCAGTATTAAGTTTAAAACCTTTTTTCATTCTTACTATAGTTGTATTCTCATCTATAGACTTAGCTATAATAGTATAAGCTTCATCTGTATTAAATCCAGCTTCTGTTAAAGTATTTGCAACAGTTACTACAACAAAAATATCTTTAGGATTTGTTACATCTGTAATATCTTCTAATTTATTATCAGTTTTATATTGAAGATAAGAAAGAGGTGTAATATTTACAGATTCACCATTAACTATAGCATAAAAATCACCTATAAAATCTTCATCATCTATAATCCCTTCAGTATCTAAAACATTATTAAAACTAAGGTCTGTTCCTTTTACATTAGTTGGAGAAACTTTTACGAATGTTGGCATTTCAGAACAAGATAGTGCATAAGTACCTGTTACACCTGTATTAATACAATCTGTTAAAGGATTACCATTAGCATCTAAACCTCTTACAGTTACACCTGAAAGGTTACCAATTGCAGATGCTGTACCAGTTATAGATTTAGGCTTTGCTACAACAGGTTCTTCTGGTGGTGTAGAACTATCGCTTCCACCACATCCTGTCATTAAAGACACACTCAAAATTGCAGCACTAGCTGCTATACTTAAACTCTTAAAGTTCATATTTTTTCCTTTTTTATATATTAGATATAGATTTTATTAACTAATTTTATAATAATGTTTCTTTTATTTAGATAAAGGGGTATCGTTATATATTTTTAAAATTTCTTTATCTTTGCTAATAGTATCTTTTAATAGAACAGTATTTCTATTTATTATAATTATTTGTTGATTTTTATTTATAAAATCTTTCTCTTTATACCATATATTATTTATATTTACCTCATCTAAAACAATAGCTATAAGTTTTAGTTTTTCTATCTTTTTTTCTTTTAAATAAGGCTTTTTTTGTACTATATTTAAAGCTCTATTAGTTTTAATATTACCAAATGGAGATGGTATATTAGTATAGTTATTATCCAACATACCAAAATTAAAAAAATATTTTGAACCTATCTCTATTTTTGCATCTATATTTTTATTACTTTTTTGTAACTTTATGTTAAAAATATAAAAATGTTTCTCAATATGGTTTAGTAAATTTAAAATATTTATAAATTTACCACTAAAATTAATATATATTTTATCACCTATATCTATTTTTGATATAGATATATTTAAAAGAGTTGCTTTTTTATCTATAAGAGATATAGTTTCATTTATATTTAATTTTTTTATATTTGGTGGTTCTTTTTTTGATATATTATTATTTTTAATATATTTTTTAATAATTATTGGTTTATTTGGATAGATATCATCTATATAATATATTACAACTCCATAAAACATAATCACCATTAGATATATCTCTATTTTTTGAAATAGTTTTAGTTTTATAAATTTTTTGGATATATTCATAATTTTATCTCTACAATCATACTATATATACTTTTATCTTTATCAAAATTTATAGATTTTATTTTTGTATTGTTATAAATAGTAAGGATATTATATAACCTTCTTTTATCTTTGCTTATAAAAGTAGTATAAACTATATCTTTTTTAATATCTATAGTTTCTATTTTTATATGATTTATTTTAAGATATTTAAATAGTGTTGTAGTATCTTCTATTATCTTATTCTTTTTATGCTTTATATATATTTTTTCTAATAATTTTATATTTTTATTAGAGATATTTTGTTCTGGTTTTATTATAACTATTTTTTGATTTATAGATAGCTTTTCATACAATATATATCCAAAAATCAAAGTGACTACCACTAAATATATTTGAAATATTTTAAAACTATCTGTTTTATTAAAATTTTGATAATTAAAATCTATATTATTATTTTGATATAAAAAATAATTCTTTCTAAAAATACTTATCTCTTCCTTTGATACTGTTATTAAATTATCTATTGATATATTATATGTTTGAGAAACATATATAGATATATCTTCTATAGTTTCATTTTTGATATTTTTATATGTTATAAACTCTTGATTTATAAATAGTGCAAAATAATCCTGAGTGATAAATATATCATTTTTATTTTTTATCTCATTGTTATAATAATAACCTAAAAGTAAAAAAGGTTCAAATATAAACTTATCTATAGTACAATCATTAAACAAAACAACCTCATAAGAAGTAGAACTATCCAAGTATTTTATATAATAAAATGTATTTTGATTTATATCTATATTTTCATTTGATATATTTGTTTTTATAAATTTGGTGAGATTTTTTGAAGATATCTTTTCAGTAACTATAAAAGAGAAAGAGTATATAGTATTTGAGTTTACAAATCCTATATTATCTCTTTGTCTCATATAATATATAACTTTTTAATCGAAGTTATAACCCAACTCTTTTAATGAATTTTTATTTTTTGTCCAACCTTTTTTTACAGATACAAAAAGTTCAAGAAATACTTTTTTTCCAGAAAGTCTCTCTATTTTCTTTCTTGCACCATACCCTATCCTTTTTATAGAGGTACCTTGTTTACCTATTATCATACCTTTTTGGTTCTGTTTTTCAACTACAATAGTAGCTTTGATTACATCTACTTTCTCTTTCTCTTCAACTTTTTCTATAATTACATCTGCTTCATAAGGTATCTCATCACTTATAAACTCAAAAACAGACTCTCTTATAAACTCTCTATATATCTCTCTTAAGTGTGAAGTTGTCATTATCTCTGTATCAAATAAAGGTGGTGAAGATGGTAAATATTTTACAATAGCATCTAATATATCTGCTTGTTTTCTACCTTTTTTAATAGATACTGTTATCAAAGACTCATATCTATCTTGATACTTTTCATACTCTTGCATTTTATCAAAAAGTTCTGCTTGAGATACAAAATCTGTTTTTGTAAGTAGTAAAATATGTCTAGTATTCTTTTTGTTTTTTGTTAAGAAGTCTTCATAATATTTAAGTTTATCAGTAACAGGGGCTAAAAATAGTATCAAATCACAATCACCTATAGCTTTTAGTGCCTCTTCTAGCATAAATTGATTTATTAACTTTTCATTTTCGTGGATACCCGGAGTATCTATAAAAACTATCTGGTCATCACCATTCATAACTATTACATTTGACCTTTTTCTAGTTGCATTTGCTTTATGTGAAACCATAGTTATTTTTTCACCAACTAGCCA